>NZ_VBVZ01000193.1 GCF_005863185.1 Pseudomonas edaphica | reverse complement strand
CCCATGAAGCGCACAGACAAACCTGGGCTCTGCTCGCCGGCCACCCCTGGCTGGTACAAGCCAACCACACCCTGGCGTTTATCACCGACACGCAGCAGCAGGATCTTGGTCTTGCCTTCGTCGTCGATGGGTACCTTGTCCGATGGGATGAGAGGCAGACCACGCCAGGTCAAGAACTGCGAGCCGAACAGGCTGACGGTCGGCGGCGGTACGCCACGACGGGTGCACTCGCGGCCGAAGGCTGCAATGGCCAGAGGATGCGCCAGGAAAAACCCTGGCTCTTTCCAGACGCGGGTGATCAGCTCGTCGAGATCATCCGGTGTCGGCGCACCGGTCAGCGTGGAAATGCGTTGGACCGGATCAACACTGGCGAGTAGGCCATACTCCGGGTTGTTGATCAGTTCGTTTTCCTGGCGCTCCTTGATCGTCTCGATGGTCAGGCGCAGTTGCTCGCGAATCTGGTCGTGCGGGCTGCTATAGAGGTCGGATACACGTGTGTGCACATCAAGAATAGTGCTGACTGCGTTGAGGAAATACTCCCGTGGCGCCTCCTCATAATCGACGAACGTTTGTGGCAACACAGACTCATCACGCTGCGAACACGCAACCTGAACGTTCAGCGGGTTTTTCACTCGGTTCAACCGGAAGATCCCCGCCTCGACAGGCGTCCACTGCAACAAATGCACCAGCCAGCGTGGGCTGATCGTTGAAAGCTGTGGGACGGTCTTCGTTGCGTTCGCCAACTGGCGAGCAGCATTGTCGCCTAGCGCTTGGCGTACATCCTGATTTTCAGACATGAATCACTCCATAGATTGTTATAGACGCACAGAGCCGGACAGTTCGTCCCTATGACTACCTCCGTTGTCTGGCTGGTACTGCACGGTCGCCTGGGTGACGTTGCTGCCTGACGGCACACTACGGGTCACCCAGACGTTCCCACCAATGGTGGAGCCGTTACCGATGGTGATGCGCCCGAGGATGGTTGCCCCGGCGTAGATCACTACGTGGTCTTCTATGATCGGGTGACGTGGCTGCCCCTTGAGCAATTGCCCGGACTCATCCGTCGTGAATCGACGGGCACCAAGCGTCACCGCCTGATAAATACGCACATGATTACCGATGATCGCGGTCTCGCCGATCACAACTCCGGTGCCGTGATCAATGAAAAAACTATGGCCTATCGTCGCGCCAGGATGGATATCAATGCCGGTAGCGTTATGGGCAATTTCGGCGCTGATGCGCGCGAGCAATGGCAGCCCGGCCTGATACAGATGGTGTGCCAGGCGGTGGTGTATCACAGCCAGAATGCCCGGGTAGCAGAGCAACACTTCATCCAGACTGCGCGCTGCGGGGTCACCGCGAAAGGAGGCAATAACATCCAAATCCAGTAGGCGCCGCAGGCCAGGCAAGGCTGCTGCGAAATCGCGAATAATCCCTATCGCCGGTTGCTCCACATCCGTCAAGGGTTCGCCACGCTGCCGAGCCGCGTAGCGTAGTTCCAGTCGAGCTTGGCCCAGCAATGCATTCAGCGCACGATCAAGCGAATCGCCCACATAAAAATCTTCGCTCTCCTCACGCAAATCCATTGGCCCCAGGCGCATCGGAAACAACGCGCCGTGCAGCAGGTCGAGTATTTGTCCTATGGCCTGACGTGATGGGAGTTCACGCCCCGCAAGCTCGCTCGCACGTCCGGTGGTTCTACGCCATTGGGCACGGACTTCGCTCAACTCATTGACGACTTGGTTGAGTTGCCAACCCAGCCGTTCAACAGGCAGCTCCGCAACGGGTAATGCCACGCGGCCAACATTTTCCGCCAACTCATCAAACATAAAATTCCATAGAGCCGCCGCGGGGACGTGCCATCAAGGTAAGAGGAGAACAATGTGAAGAACGCGTTTCAGCGGTTTTCAGTCCTGAACCCAAGGCAGATTCCAGTGACGCCAGCCGCCACTATCACCTCGTTGCTGCTGAACATCGCGGTCGCCTTCAAAGCCTTCGAGAACGTTGAACACCTGAGTAAAACCCGCGGCGCTGGCAGCACTGGCTGCTGCAGCGGAGCGCTTACCGCTGCGACACAATAAAATCAAAGCGGCCTGCCGCCCGGCCTTGCTTTCAAGCTCGCGTAAAAAACGCGGGTTCTTGATCATCGCTGGCCCAATTTGCCAGGCGATGTGCAGGCTGTCGGGGACGTGACCGACAAACTTGAGCTCTTCGGCAGTGCGTACGTCGATCAACTTCGCCGCTCCAGATTGAACCAGAGCCCAGGCTTCGGGCGGATAAAGGCTACCGGCATGAGCAGCACCGGTTTCGGCAGCCCGTGCACGGGCACGGGCAAACAGCACATCCGCGCCGGTTGCAAAAACCGTGGTCAAATCCTCGGGACGCTGGGTGTTGATAGTCACGGCGTCAATGGTTTCGGTGCCTGGCATGGTTCGTCCTCTAGTCGTCTGGTCGGGCTCTGCAAAGGTTTGGCAGCGCCATATTCAGGCTGACTATATGCCGCCCTCATATTCCATAAAATACTATTTTATTTGAATTATATAACCATAACGACTAAGCGAAACGTCCGCCGCCTTGCTCATCTGACGGACTGAAAAAGCCAACTATTCCTTACTCGGACGTAAAGACCTCTGCGCACAGACATCTCATATCCAATCGCTTTTTTATTCTGCCGATGTATGAAATCTGATTCATAGGGGAAATTTCACCAAAACACTCCATTTCTGAAAAAGAATTGGCACCGTTACTAGTTCAACCGCGACAGCCCCGCTCAGAATGCAGATAAACATTGAAAACCAACTAGCGCTACAATTCCGGCGCTATGGTTATGCTTATTCGTTACTTCGGAAATACTAGGGTGCTGAGCATACTGCCTGCCCTCTGACCATTATCCAATTTAACGGAAACCTACTGGATGCTCTCAAACACTCAACCGCTGCCTGCCGCTTTGGGGTGGGCATTGATTATAGGCTTAGGTCTTTTTCTTACTGCGGTGGCGCTTACGGTTCGCACCCGATTAGTGCGAAACACTAAGGACTATATTATCGCCAACCGCAAGGTGGGCCTGGGTTTTAGTATCGGTGCCGTCATTGCCGTCTGGACCTGGTCAATGGCCATCGTCATGTCCGCCGCTTCCGCCTATACATGGGGCCTGTCGGGCTTGTTATGGTTCACCATACCCAACGGCATCGCCATAATCCTGCTGGCGCCATTGGCATTGCGTTTACGCAAAGTGGTGCCTAATGGCTACACCATCCCGGACTATATCCGCACGCGCCTCTCTTCGAATTTTTCGGCCGCCCTGGCCACGCTGATCATGCTCCTGGCGTTATTATTCTCAATTCTGATCAACTTAAAAGGCACGGTGTTAGTAACCAGTGCTGTTTTCGGTTTAAAACCCTTGGCGGTTGTTGCCGTAGTGCTGGTAATCGTGACCCTTTACTCCTACTTGGGCGGGTTATGGACTTCGACCATTACCGGCACACTTAATACATTACTGATCCTGGTACCGCTCGCGGTGATTGTTCTTTTTGCGTTGGAAAAGATTGGCGGTGCCGAGTGGGTATTCAACTCACTGGCCCAACAGAACAGTGAATATTTAAGTATTTTAAGCTATGAGGCCGCCGCCGCCTTCGGTTTGACCCTCTCGCTGGGCCTGCTGGGTGCGTCCATTTCGGACCAGAGCTTTTGGCAAAAAGCCTGGGCAGTCAAACCGCGTCATTTGTCGCGGACATTCATATGGGGCGGCGCATTGTTTTATCCGATTCCCATCATCGCCGGCATCCTCGGGCTGGTCGGTCTGGGTTACGGTGTGACCTTGCCACAAATAGGCGGTGACGCAGCGTCAATCGGGCCTTATGTCATCGCCCATATCGGCCTGCCAGTCACCCTGGTCGCACTGTATGTATTTGTGGTGCTCAACTGCAGCTACTCCACCATCGACGGCGCATTCTCCGCCATTTCTTCACTGGTCTCGGTCAATGTACTGATGCCATTGTTTCCGCGCCTGCCTGGCAACGCGTTGTTTACGCTGACCAAATTGAGCATGGTGATTTTCGGTGTCATCGCCGGTGCCATCGTTATGTCGGGCTGGGACTTCGTCAGCCTGGTACTGCTGGCGCAATCGCTGAATGCGTCGATTCTGTTCCCGCTGCTGCTGGCCATTACCTGGCATCGCACCACAGCCGCCGGATTCAGCTGGGGGATCATTCTCGCTGTGGTAATCGGTATGACCGTACGGCATTTTTACGGTGAACTGGCGGGCATTTTGACCATCACCGGTATCAGCGCCATCGTGCCGCTGACATTGGGCTTGCTCAGCCGCAAAACCTTCAATTTCGACGACTATTCACGTCAGTTGCAAGCCAGCAACGACGTGGAGTCGCGCGTCAGCCACGCCGCATAAGGATTCTTGGCCATGAACTACGCCATCACCGCCACGGTACTTGCCGTGCTCGTGTCAGTTGCCTACCTCTACGTAGTCTACGACGGCATTGAACGCGCCGCCCGCGAGATCAACACCGAACAGGACCACGACCCGGACTGGGCTTCGTTTACCCGCCTGGATTACAAAGTGTTGATCAGTATCGTGGGCTCCACGGCGCTGATTTTCAGTCTCAGCCTCTCCCCTGTGCTTTGGCACTGGGTGCCCTTCGCGGGCATCGCCGCCGCCGTCGGCATCATCATCGCTTTCATCCTCGAAAAACGCGCCGACAAGGACGCTTGAGCATGCCTATCGAATTTGGTTACTGGGCTCCAAACCTCGGCACCTCGCTGGTGGCCACCCGTATTAACAATCACACCCGTGGCACCTTTGCCGCCAACCGCGAGTATGCGCAGATCGCCGAACACAACGGGTTCAAATACACCCTGCTCGCCACCCGTTTCGTATCCTCATTGGAAGGCAATGAAGGTACCTACGACTCAATGGTCATGGCCGCAGCGATCGCCGCCGTCACCACACAGTTGGTGCCGATTGTCGCGGTTGCTACCGGTCTTGCACATCCGGCGATTGTCGCCAAGCAGTTGGTCACTCTCGACGAAATCAGCCAGGGACGCGCGGCAGTCAACGTGGTCAGCGGTTGGTTGAAGGACGAATACACTGCGCTGGGTGAGCCCTGGCTGGAACACGGTGAGCGCTATCGGCGCACCGAGGAATTCATTGAGGTACTGCGTGCAACCTGGGCCGATGGCCAGGCCGAATACGCCGGTGACTTTTTCCGCCTGCGCAACGCCGATTTCCGCCCCAAGCCGCGACCCGGCGCCATTCCGGTATTCCAAGGTGGAAACTCTGTCGCGGCCCGGGAAATGGCCGCCCGCCAAAGCGACTTCTACTTTATGAACGGCGCCCCGCTGGATTCGCTGCGCGAACATATCGCGCATGTGAAGGCCCTGGCGGCGCAGCAGAATCGCACGGTCCGTTTTGCCGTCAACGCCTTTGTCATCTCGCGCCCCACCGAAGCACAAGCACGGGAAGTGCTGGAAGCCATCATCGAGAATGCCGACATCGAGGTCGTCGAGCGCTTTCGCAAAAACGTCCAGCACGCAGGCCAGGCAACCATCGAGAAACAAGGCATGTGGGCCGAGTCTCGGTTCGAGGATTTGATCCAGTTCAACGACGGCTTTAAAACCGGGCTGATCGGCACACCTGAGCAGATTGCCGAACGCATAACGGCGCTGACCGAGATCGGCGTGGATATGCTCTTGGCCGGTTTTTTACATTATGACGACGAGCTGCTGGAGTTTGGTCGGGAGGTTATTCCTTTGGTATGGCAGCTGGCGCAGGCGCGCTCACTGCAAGGTCCAGAAACCTAGTCGCCCAAGGCTGGCGGCAAGCTTAAGTCGTGAAGTCTGCCAGTTGCCCAGTGCTCGGGTGTGTTGCTCCTCGGCGCTGGCATAGGCTGTCAGCGCATTGAGCAGTTCGATCATGCTACCAATCCCGGACCGATAGCGGCCCTGCACCACATCCAGGCTCTGGCGTGCTTGTTCAACCAGCTCAGTGGTGCGCGTCAGGCTCTGGGTCTCGAGACTCAGCGACTGATAGTTATCCCAAGTGTCCAGCGAGACTCGTTGCTCAATATTGGCCAGCTCCGCCTCGCTCGCTTGCTGGCGTGCAATAGCGCCACGGGTTTGATAATTGCGTCCGAACCCTTCAAAGAGCGGGATCCGCAGTTGCAGCCCGACGCTGCGGTCGAACGTGCGCGTATCACCACCAAAAGCTTCGGCCTGATCGTTGTAGCCACGCGTCAGGTTAGCGGTTAGTGCCAGACTGGGCCGTCCGGCAGCTCGACTTTCATCAACTGACGCCTGGGCCGCCCGTACACGAGCCTCGGCAGCCAACACTGCCGGATGCTCACGCCGAGCCTGGGCGAGGAGTTCATCAATAGCCTTCACGAAGGCGGTGTTGGGTGTTACATCAAGCTCACTGGCCAAGCGCAGTGGCGTATCTGGCGCCAACCCCATACGCAGGGCAATAGCACCCAAAGCATTGCGTAACAGCCCCTCATCTTGAACCTGCTTCAGACTCGCCTGGGAAAACGCAGTCTGCGCTTGCAACCGATCCGAAAGCGCGGCAGCACCGGCTTTAAACTTAGCGTCGGCAGCCTCCAGATTCTGTGCAGCCAGCACGGCGACCTGGCGCGACGCCACCAGACTGCGCTGTGCGGCTAATGCGTTGTAGTAGGCTTGAGCTGCCAGCGTAAACGTGTTTTGCAGGGTTGCGTCCTGGCTCGCGTTCGCGGCCAACAGGAGTTGTTGAGAGCTACGCAACGCGGCGCTACGGCGACCGAAATCGAACAACATCCAGCTCAGTTCAATGCCTGCACTTTGCCCCCGGCGAGAGCCGTTAAGCGATTGCTGTGGAACGTCCAGATTGTCTCGATCACTGTATCCATGGTTTTGCTCAATACGCCCATTCAGACTGGGTAGATAAGCCGAACGATTGACGCCCACCTGCGCCGCCTGCGCTTTTGCATTGGCCCAGGCAAGACGCGTTTGTGGGTCAACACACAGGATTCGCTCGATCGCCTCATCCAGGGTCAACGCATCTGGCACAGCAGCGAAGCCACAAGAGAGCCGGCCACGATCGACATCATAGGCGGCTTGCTCGGAAACTCCACCAGCGGTCCCAAACACATCCGGCTCATAAGCATTGGCACAGGACGAAGCGCCGATTAACCCGAACAGCGCCGCAGATAATGCACGCATCAAATCTGCTCCCGAGAAATCGCGCCTGAAGATGGAGGCAGCTGTTCTGGCCTGACGTCGCTCACCACTCTGCCCTGCCCCAACACGATTACACGGTCCGCCGAAGCGATCGTTTCCGGGCGATGGGCAATCATGATGCGGGTGATGCGTAAAGCCTGAATGGCAGCGTTGACGCGTTGCTCGCACGCGACATCAAGGTGGCTGGTCGCTTCGTCGAGAAGCAAAATACTCGGTTTCTTGTACAGAGCCCGCGCTAACATCACGCGCTGTTTCTGCCCACCGGAAAGTACTGTACCCATGTCCCCGACCAGGGTGTTGTAACCCATCGGCATATTCAAGATGTCATCGTGAATAGACGCCATCTGAGCACACTCCTGCACCCAGGCCACATCTGCCTGCGGGTCAAAGAAGCTGATGTTTTCCGCCAGTGACCCGGCAAATAGCACATCGTCCTGCAGCACTGTCCCGACCAGCTCGCGCAACCCCTCCAGGCCCAACTGCGATAAGTCCAGGCCCGCTACACGAATATTGCCCTTCTCGGGAGGGAGGACACCCAGCAGTACGTTGAACAGTGTACTTTTGCCACAACCGGAAGGGCCGACAATGGCGACTGACTCACCGGCTTCAATACGCAGGTCAAGACCATCGAGCACCCAGGGCTCCTGCTCCGAATAGCGATAACTCAGCCCCAATACCTCGACACCCGCCTCTCGCTCACGAAGGCTATCTGGGTCAAGGTTGCTGCGGTTGTCTTCCGGCGGCTGCAGGACGATATCCGCCAAGCGTTCTCCCTGAAGTTGCAGCATGCGCAATTCGAAAAACTTGTCGATCAGGTTGGCCACGCGTGTATCGAACTGCGACTTGTAAGCGGTAAACGCGATCAGCACCCCCACCGTGAACGCACCGTCCATAACCATGATCGCGCCGAGCCAGATCACTAACAGGTTTTCCACCCCAAACAGCAGGCCATTGAGTTGTTGGTAAAACAGTTGCAACTTTTGCGTACGCAGGCCGGCATTGATTTGTGCCACCAACAAACCCAACCATACCGAACGGCGCTCGTCTTGACGCTGAAACAACTTCAACGTACGAATGCCGCGGACCGTCTCAAGAAAATGACTCTGTTGGCGGGCCGCATGGACGATTTCTTCTTCTGTGGCATTACGCAGTGGCCGGTACCAGAGCCAACGGCCCAGTGCGTACAAACTCATGGCCGCTACAGCAATAGCCGCCAGGCGTGGGCTGTATAGCAACATCATGCCAAGGGTGGCAATAGCCATCAGACCATCCAGCACCGCTGAGAGGAAAGCCGTCGTCAGGGTTTGCTGGATACTGCTCACCGCGCCAAAGCGCGAGACCACATCACCCAAATGGCGCTTCTCAAAGTACTGGGTCGGCAGGCGCAGCAAGTGGGTAAAAACGTTCGCCTGCCATTGCACACTGAGCAACGTACTCATATGCATCATGACCCAGGTACGAACTCCGCTGACGGCCTGTTGCATCAACAGCAACAAACCGAAGCCCAGAACCAGGGTACTCAACAAATCACGATCCGCACTGACGATAACGTGATCCAGCGTCCACTGCAGAAAGAACGGGCTGATCAGCGAAAAGATCTCCAGCGCCCCGGCCAGCAGAAGCACCTGACCCAGCGAACGGTAGAGCCCGGACACCTTGCCCATCATCCGCCACAAGCGGATGCGCGGCGGGCTTTCCTGCCTCTCAAAGCCGTGGTCGGGCCACAATTCCAGGGCCACACCAGTAAAGCTCTTCGATGCCTCCTCCAAGCTCAATCGGCGCAGGCCCATTGCCGGGTCATGAAGGGTGACACCGCGCGAATCAACGGCCTGCAGAACCACGAAATGGCTGAAATTCCAGTGCAGCACGCACGGCAGTTTCAACTCGCCCAGACTCTCCAGCTCCAGCTTCAATGCGCGCGTGCCCAGCTGCATTTGATGCGCGGCCTGAATCAACTGGCGCAACGACATGCCCTTGAGAGAAACACTGAATCGGCGACGTAAATCGATTAGATCACTGTGATGACCATAGTAGCCCGCGACCATAGACAGACACGCCAGGCCGCATTCGGTGGCCTCGGTCTGCAATACCAACGGCAAACGGCGCCCAAAGCGCAGCGCGAGTGTGTCAAGAAAAGCCATGAGATGTGAGTTCCTAAAGTTTGCCGGTCAAGCTGTACAACGGTTCAAGCACCCACTCGTAAAGAAATCGGGTGTCCAACAAAATATCGGCCTCCAACAACATTCCGCTCTGCAGCGGTCGTGGCTCGCCATAGGCAAGCGCCGACTGGTCATTCAACTGAATCCGCAGGCGATAAACTTGTTCGCCCTGTTGTGCCAGCCCCGGCACGCTGCCAACCATGCTCGTCAGTTCGGTGGAGGAAATACTGGCACGCGAGATGGACTGAACCTGACCGTGGTACTGGCCGAACTTCTGATAGGGATAGGCCTGATAGCGAATCAGTACCGAGTCTCCCGGTTTAATGAAGCCGATGGATTTACTCGGTGCGTAGAGCTCCGCCTGCAAGGGCGTGTCGGCTGGGACGATGCTCAACAATGGACGTGAGCTGTCAACGGTTTGCCCTACCTCGGCAAGTACTGCGGTAGCGATGCCTGCTTCCGGCGCAGTGACCAACAGGTTGCGCTTGGCTTCACTTTCTGCGAGCTCCTGCTCCAACGCTGACTGCTGACGCTGAACCTCCGCCAGCTGATTAGCCTGCCGGTTTTGTAGCCCCGCGAGTTCGGTCCGGCTTTCGGCCAGACGTTGTTGCAGCGAAGTTCTCTCACGCTCCAAGCCCTGAAGGCTCTGAC
>NZ_VBVZ01000192.1 GCF_005863185.1 Pseudomonas edaphica | reverse complement strand
CCAGGTGCTGTCGCGCTTTGGTGCCGAAGCCGGGATCAGCATGGCGGGCAGTTCGCTGCTCACGGCGGGTAGGAAAAGCCAGGGGCTGCAGGGCGAATTCAACACTGAGAACGGCTTGGCCCAGGTGCTCTCGGGCACCGGCCTGGACTATCAGCGCCAGGCCGATGGCGGCTATGTGTTGCGCCTGCGCCAGGAGGCCGTGCAGCTGCCGACGCAAAAAGTGACGGGCGAAAATCTTGACGAAGAGGAGGTCTACCGCGCGCCGCATTCGTCGGTGTATATCTCCGGCGAAGACATGCAACGTTTCGGCGCGGTGTCGGTGGGTGATGTGCTCAAGGGCCAGCCCGGTGTGCAGGTGGGCGACAGCCGCAATGGCGGCGGGCTGGATGTGAACATTCGTGGCATCCAGGGCCAGAGCCGCGTGGCGGTCACGGTGGACGGCTCGCAGCAGGCGCTGGATGTGTATCGCGGCTATGCCGGTACTCAGCAGCGCAGTTATATCGACCCGGACTTGATCAGCGACATCACCATCGACAAAGGCCCCAGCCTGACCTCCAGCGCCATTGGCGGCACGGTAAAAATGCGCACCCTGGGCGTTGGCGACATCCTCAAGGACGGCCAGAACATCGGCCTGCGCCTCAAGGGCGATTTTTGGAACAACGGCGTCGCCCCGGCTTCCCGCGACCCGCACTCCAAAACCCAGGACCTGTATGCCGAGCCGCATCAGAGCCGTGGCGGGCTGTTCGGCTCGCAGGCCGAAGCCGGCAGCGCTGCGTTTGCCTACACCCATGAGTTTTTCGACGTGGTGGCGGCTTACGCCAAGCGCAACCAGGGCAATTATTTTGCCGGTAAAAAGGGCCAGGACCGTTACCGCACCTATGACCGTTGGGGCGGTGAAGACACCAGCGTCGCCACCACCTACAACGCCGGCGAAGAAGTGCTCAACTCCTCGGCGAAGACCGAATCGTTCCTGCTCAAGACCACCCTGCGCCCGGCGGACGGCCATACCTTCGACCTGGGCTATCGTCGTTATGACGGGCGCATTGGCGAGATCATGCCTTCGGATATCTTCCGTTTCGGCACCGGCGGCATCTATCAGTACCCGCTGGGCCATACCAGGATCGACACCTACACCGCTCGCTACAACTACCTGCCCTCGGGCAACCCGCTGGTGGACCTGACCGCCGACCTGTGGATGACCGACGCCCAAACCAGCCAGCTCACCTCGGTGGCCGCACCTGCGTCCCAGGCTTATCGCTCGGATCGCGCCTGGAGCCGCCAGGCCAACCAGCGCATCGGCGGCGGGCTGGCCAACACCTCACGCTGGGCGACCGACTATGGCGATCTGAAGCTCGACTTGGGCAGCTCGTTCCAGCTCGAAGAACTGCGCCCGCAAAAAGGCGTCGCCACCACCCAGCACGATATCAACGCCAACCGCATGCTGCGCGAAGGCTCGCGGCAGGAGTACAGCTTCAATGGCAAACTCGAATACAAACCGGTGGACCGCCTGACCTTATGGGGCGGCGGCCGTTATACCCACTACCGCAGCAAAGACCATATTGCCAATGCCACCGCGCGACGCGAGGAGCGTGACCTGCGCTACCTGCGCGTCTACAACGGCGACAATTCCGGCAACATGATGTGGTTCCCGGACCAGAACGGCGAGTACACCAACGCCACCGATCCGCGCCTGAACAACGGCATCGTGTTCCAGAACACCAACTTCCCTTTCGAGGGCGTGCGCTACAACGACTTTGGCGTGATCGATTCGACGGTTTACCCGTCCCAGGTTGGTGACGTGGTGAGCGGGTATGACTATTCCGGCAAGGCCAGCAACAGCGGCGGGGCATTTTCGCCGGCGCTGGGCATCAATATCGAAGTGCTGCCGGACACCTTTGTGTATGCCTCCTACACCCAGGGTTTTCGCATGCCCTCGTTGTTTGAAACCAGCCAGGGCGTGCTGCAAACCCTGCCCGGCAAGGGCTTGAAACCCGAGCGCTCAAGCAACTGGGAGGTCGGCGCCAGCACGTTGCGCAAAGGGCTGTTGGTCGAGGATGACGCGGCGGCGATCAAGCTCGCTTACTTCAACAACACCATCAAGAACTACATCACCCGCTACTACGACCCAAGCCCAGGCACCTGGGGCCAGATGCGTTTCAGCAACACCGACAGCTACAAGACCAGCGGCCTGGAGTTGCAAGCCCGCTACGATGCCGGACGCGTGTTTGCCGACCTGTCGTCCACCTACTACCTGAAGACCGAAACCTGCGATGCGGCCTTCGCCGCCACACTGCGCGCCACCAGCAACAGCTACCAAAAAACCGCCGACACCCCGAACTGCACGCCGGGCAGCTTCATGGGTTCCTACACCAACACCCAGAACCCACCCCGGCTTGCTGGCAACCTGACCACTGGCCTGCGCTTCTTTGACCAAAGCCTCACGCTCGGCACACGTATTACCTACACCAGCGGCCCCACCGTCACCGCCGACAAACCTTGGCAGACCGGCGCCACCACGCCGCAACTGAACTACCGCGAAGTAGCACTGGTGGATCTGTTCCTCAACTATAAGTTGCAGGAGGACGCGAGCCTGAATGTATCGCTGCAGAACGTCACCGACCGCTACTACCTGGACCCGCTGGCGCAAAGCTTCATGCCAGCGCCAGGGCGTACAGTGCGGGTGGGCGTGCAGGCGAAGTTCTAAGGGCCAGGCGACGCCCATCGGTTAAGGCTGGACACCTTCACCGTGGCAAGCCTGCTCGCCACAAGTGACGGTGTTCGTCGTTCACGCTCGCCCACTGGCAGGCAGCGCCCGTTCCTAGCTCTCAGGAGGTTACATCGCCTGCACAATGATCTGGCTTTTCAAATCATTGACCATGCCTTCAATCGCCGGCTTCATCGCCGCGAACTCTTGCGGGGAGCACAGGGCATCCGGCTTGGTGAAGGTATAGTGGCGCGTGATCAGCACCGTGTTGGCTTTTTTCACAGTGATCGTTCCCACGCTCTGCGTGGGAATGCATCCGGTGATGCTCCGCGTCACGCCTTCAAGCGCTGGACGCAGAGCGTCCGGGGCGGCATTCCCACGCGGAGCGTGGGAACGATCAAAATCCCCAGGGCAACCTGGGTATCGGCAGGTGCAACCCTCCAAGAGGATCAACGGTATGGCATTTACCACCCTGATACTGGATGCTCCCGGGCCGCCGTTACTGTTTGAGGAAGTCGATCGCTTTCTTGAACTGGGCCTGGGCGTCACCCTCAACCTGCATTATTTCGCGGACAAAGAGCGCATTCGGCAGTACTACGGCACGCGCATTCACTATGCCGAGATCAACTGCCATGACGAGCCTGGCTTTATTGCCGCCGTGAGTCAGGCCGGGGGCTACAGCGTGTTCAAGACGCGCCTGAACATCCCCTTGGGCGCCGGCCTGATCCGCGCTGCCACCTCGCCGGCGTTGGCCACGCCACTGCGCGCCGTTGCCCAGGCTGGCACAGGGGTCAATCATATTGATCAGCTGGCGTGCGAGCAGTGTGGTGTGGCGATCCTTAACACGCCGGGCTCAAACGCGGCCGCTGTTGCCGAATACGTCGTGGCCCAGGCGCTGTATCTGTCGCGCGACCTGGATGACTACAACGCCGAAACGCACAACGGCCATTGGGCAAAAGGCACCCTGGCACCTGCCTGCGAATACGCCGAACTGACGCTTGGGCTGGTGGGCACCGGCAGCATTGCCCGGCAGGTGGCGCGCAAGGCTGCGGCGCTGGGCATCAAGGTGATCGCTACCGGGTCCGAACGCTTTACCGAAGCGGTGGCGCGCAGCCTTGGGCTTGAACGACGGGCGGGTCTTGAACCGTTACTGGCCGAGGCGGACATCGTCTCGATCCACGTACCGCTCACCCCGCAGACCCGAGGCTTGTTCGGCACTGCCGAGTTCCGGCAGATGCGCCAGGGCTCAATCCTCATCAATACCGCGCGCGGCGGGATCGTCGACGAACACCAGTTGGCCGCCTTCATGGGCGAGTTTCCCAGGCATATCAAAGCGGTGGCCATCGATACCTTTGCCCTGGAGAAAGACCGCTTCGACTCGCCATTGACCGCTATTGCCAATGCGCAATTGACGCCGCACATTGCCGGCAATACCACCACGGCAATCCGGACGGCATCACGCCAGATCGTCGACAAGATCCACGCATTCAGTGCCGCCGCCATCGTGCGTTAACCTGCCGGACACAAAGAAGGCCGATGACTCATTCTCGCCCGGCGCGCTGTATTAAAGGCCAAGAGGCTGGTAAGAATGACGTCGGATAGTGAGCCGATGTAATCAATCATGAAACGCCATTTCGAAGATTTACAGCTGGGCAGCATCGAGCTGTTCTGCCTCGCTGCCGAAGCCGGCAGTTTTACCGCTGCTGCGCAGGCTGCGGGCGTTACCCCGGCCGCCGTCAGCCGCAGTATTTCGCGCCTGGAAGAACGCCTGGGCTCGCGCTTGTTTGTGCGTACCACGCGCAGCATTCGCCTCACCGACAGCGGCCGCACATTTTACGAGCAGTGCCGCCAGGCGCTGACGCAACTGGTGGAGGCCCAGCAACAGGTGATGGGCGCGCAGGCGGTGCCGTCCGGGCGCTTGCGCATCAGTGTGCCGACCACTTACGCGCATCACCGCTTGCTGCCGCTGCTGCCCAGGTTCCGTGCGCAGTACCCGCAAGTCACTGTGGATATCCACATCAGCAACCGCAATATCGACTTCGTTGCCGAAGGTTATGACCTGGCCATTCGCGTGCGCGCCCAGCCGGATTCGTCGCTGATCGCGCGGCTGCTGGAAGATGCCGAGCTGGTGGTTGTCGCCGCACCAGCATACTTGCAGCGCGCCGGTACGCCGCAGACGCTGGACGATCTGCCATTGCATGAGTGCATTCAGTTTGAACTGCCCAGCAATGGCCGGCGCATCCCCTGGCTGTTCCAGCTGCAAGGCCAGGAGCAGGAGTTTGCCGGAGAGGCCGGTTACAGCATTGCCCATGATGTGCTGGGCGGCGTAACCCTGGCCAAACACGGCGCGGGGCTGTTTCAGACCTACAAGTTTATCGTTGAGCGTGAATTGGCCGACGGCAGCCTGGTTGAAGTGCTGAAGCCGTTTGGCGGGCGTTCACGGCCCTTCACCTTGCTGTATCCCCATGGGCGCTATGTGCCGCATCGGGTGCGGGCGTTTGTGGATTTTTTGCTGGCATGTCGGGACGAATGGGGCACGCTTTAACAGCAGGCGTGCCCCGATCCAGTCAGACGCCTTGGGGTGTTTCCCCGCGTGCCAGGCGGGCGTTGATGTCTTCAACCACCGCCGCCAGATCGACGATGGTGTCGATCAGGTAATGCGGGCGGGCGCCTTCGAACAGCTGGCCGATGCGTGTACGTTCTTCGGCAAGTTTCTGCGCCGGCAGCGCCTTGAACTGCTCGTAGGTCAGGCCCAGGGCATTGCCGGAGCATGTGAGTGCCACCGTCCACATGCCGGCGCTGCGCCCTTCGAGAATACCCGGCCAGGTGTCATCGACCTTGACGCACGCCGCAACGTCGCTGATGCCCAGCGCGATCACATTGGCCAACGCCTGCGCCGGGTACGGGCGGCCGTTGGGCACTTCATCGGTGGCCACCACGTGGTCGGCGACGTAGCCGTTATGGCGGGCCAGCTCCACGACTTTGGCCATGACCACTGCCGGGTAGCCCGAGCACGAGCCGATTTTGAGGCCTTTGCTGCGCAGGGCTGCAATGGCGTCCAGGGCGCCGGGGATCACCGCCGAATGCAGGGCAATCTTTTCGATTTGCAGGGGCATGAAGCGTTCATACAGCGCGGTGACGTCCTCATCGGTCGGCAGGCGATCAAACACGGCGCGGTAGCGTTCGGCAATTTGCGGCTGGTTGCACAGCGTACGGATGTGGTCCCACTTGCCCATGCCCATGGGGCCGCGCGCCTCCTCCAGTGACACCGCCACGCCAAACTCGGCAAAGGCTTCGACGAAAATCTGGGTGGGGGCAAACGAGCCGAAATCCACCACGGTGCCTGCCCAGTCCAGGACGACAGCTTGCAGTTGCTTGGGTTGTTGGTAATGCATGGTCAATCTCCAGTTGCGGGTACAGGGAGGCCGTCCCTTTCGCGTGCGAGAGGTAGGCGGCCAGTTCAAGGGTCAAGCGTGTGGGGTATTCAGGTGGTCGGTGTGGGGCTTGAGTCGAACAGTTCGGCGATCATGGGTCGATTGCGTCGGATGCCCAGGCAACACAGGTGGTAGTCGATGGAAAACGGGTGATTTACAAAGGTAATCGGGGTCGTACCGGGCGTTTCGGCGTATTCGACCGCCGATACAAAACCGATACCGATACCCTTGGCGATCGCATGCACGATGGCTTCGCGGCTGTTGAGTTGCATCACACAATTAAGCGAGACACCCAGGCGTGTGCAGCTTTCCTCCACCAGTTGGCGGGTGCGCGAGCTTTTTTCACGCATCACCCATTTCTCCTGACTGATCTGCTCCACATGCACCTCCTTCTGGCTGGCCCAGGGATGGTCGTTGCGCACCACGGCAATGATCGGGTAACGGTGGTAAAGCTGCGTGTCGAAGCGCTGGTCGAATTCGGACAGCGCCAGGATCGCCACATCGATATCAAAATTGAACAGCCGGTCCAGGGTTTCCTTTTCGGGTGAGAAGGAGGTTTCCAGCTCGATATCCGGGTGACGTTGCATCAGCTCGTACGTCAGGTTCATCGCAATCGGCGGCGACACCGCCCCCAGGCGTAACATGCCGAGCTTGCGTTGCTTGAAACTCTGCAGCAATTGCACGGCTTCATCTTCTTGCCCGAACAGGCCCTGGGTGATCGCATACAGCTGGTGGCCCGCGGCGCTCATTTCGACAAAACGCCCGCGCCGGTGGAACAACTCAACGGAGAACTTCCTTTCCAGGGCATTCACCTGTTCGCTGACGGTCGGCTGCCCAACACTCAGGAACTCGGCGGCAAGGGTGAAACTGCCGGTCTTCGCCACCGCATGAAAGGAGCGCAGCCACTTGTGGTACTGGTACATGCAAAGGTCCTGTGGCTGGCTCAGCGTCTGATGAACAGTGCGACCACCGCGCTGCTCAGGCAGGCAGTCGTCACCACCAGAAAGATCAGCGACGTATTGCCGGTACTGTCGAGCATACTGCCGATCAGCGGTTCCGCCAGCCCGGCAAACAGGTAGGACGAGAAATTCATCACACCGGTCGCGGTCCCGGCGCGCTTGGCGCCGACCAGGTCCGGGCACAGAGCCCAGAAACTCGACGCCGGGCCATAGACGAAAAAGCCACACAGAAACAACGCGACCAGGCCGATGGCGCTATGCGGCGGCAGGCTCCACATCCACAGGCTGGTGGCGGCACCGAGGACCATGTACAGCATGATCGCCAGGTAGCGTTTTGAGCCGAACAGCTTGTCCGACACCCAGCCATTGCTCAAGGCGCCGATGGCCATGCCAACGGGCAAGGCAACGGTGATCCACTTGGGGTCGACCAGGCTGTCGCCGCTTTTCCAGTTGGCGCCCAGGAAGTGCACCGGCACCCACACGATCAAGCCGTAGCGCGCAGCGTTCTGAAACCCCAGGGACACGGCTGCGATGATCAGGCGGGCATTTTTCAGCACCGCCTTGTAGCGCTGTAACGAGCTTTCGACGGCGCCGTGCGCCACCTCATGGTTCTTGTCTTCGGCATTGGCCACGCCGGTATCGGCAAGGGCTTCGAAACCCATGTCCTGTGGGCGTTCGCGGGCCACCAGGTAAAAGATGATGCCGCCGGCGAGCATCAGCAGCACCGGCAAGCGGAAGATCCAGCGCCATTCCAGTTGCAGCACTTCAAGCACGATAATCGATGTGACGTAGGACAGGATCGAGGCGCAACCGGCGGCGAAGACATAAAAGCCGTAGACCTTGCCGCGCTCGCCCGCGCTCCACCAGTTGGAGATCAGCCGGCTGCCGGGCGCCCAGCCCAAGGCCTGAAAATAGCCATTGAGGCCCCAGGGCAGGATCAGGCTGGCAAAACCGCCGGCAAAGCTGGTCACCCAGTTGGCGGCGCACGACAGCACCGCGCCGAGGGTCATGATGCGCCGCCCGCCAAACTTATCGGCAAGGTTGCCGTTGATGGCCTGGCCGATAGCGTAGGCCCACAGCATGGCCGCAGAAGCCCAGCCGAGGGTTTCCTTGGTCAAGCCGAACTCGGCCTGGATGCCGGGGATGGCAAAACCGAAGGTTTGCCGGCCAGTGTAGAAAAACAGGTAGCAGAACATCGCTGCCAGCAGCATTCGCCATTGGGCGACTCGAAACGAGGCGGTTTTCACGGTAAGGCCAGGCAAGGCTTGGGCACGGTTCATGATCTTTTCCTTTTTATTGTTGGTTCCCACCGAGTGGTGTCGGTGGGCGCACTCTTGCGAGGGTGCGGCAGGAAATCGTCGCTACAGGGGTAAACGGCTGGCTTCAGGCGGCGTGGGCACCGATGAAGTTTTTGCCGCGTGCGCCCTGCAGGGCGAAGTTGATCATGGCTTCGGCCTGGGAGGCTGTTACACCGTAGTCGGCAAACTCCGTCTTCACCTCAAGGCTGTGCAGAAAGTCGCGCAGCCTGTGTTGGGCGTGCTGCAAGTCGCTGCCGAAAATCCGCTGAAGGGTTCGGTCACGCGCTGCGTTGCGACCCCAGGCCAGGCCCAGCACCAGCGGCAGCGTGAACGAGCAGGCAATGCCATGCGGCAGGCCGTGGTGCAGGGTCATTTCGTAGGAGATGGAATGGGCGAGGGCGGTCTTGGTGTTGGAGAACGCCAACCCGGCTTTAAGGGCCGCCAACGCCATGCGCGAGCGCAGTTCCTGATTGGCCAGGTCACGCCGCAGCAACGGCAGGCATTCGAGGATGTCTTCGATGGCCGAAATGGCGAACGTATCCGAGATGGGGTTGGCATTGATGTTCCATACCGCTTCCAACGCATGGGACAAGGCGTCCAGCCCGGTGGAGACGGTGACGCCGGCGGGCACGGTGAGCATCAATTGTGGGTCGATGATCGCCACCTTCGGCCAGGTACACGCCAGGTGCAGCGAGTACTTTTTCAGGCTCGCCGAGTCCCAAATGGTGGCCCAAGGCGTGACTTCACTGCCGGTTCCCGCCGTGGTGGGCGCGGCAATCAGGATTTTGCTGCGCGCAGGCACAAAGGGTTTGCCCGTGGCCAGCAACGCCAGCAACTCATCGAAACGGCCGGACTCGGTGCCCACAATCAGCGCTTTGGCCGTGTCGATGGCGCTGCCGCCGCCCACGGCAATCACCGCATCACAGTCGCCGGCTACCTGCCAGAAACGTTCATAGGTATCGCGCAGTTGCGCCACGTCGGGGTTGGGCTGCACGTCTTCGATGAGGTACACCAGGCGGTCGCCGAGCAGGTCCTGGATGCGTTCCACCAGGCCCAGCCCACGCGCTTCGGGAAAGGTCACCAGCGCCACGGTCTGGCCCTGGGTGATGTCGGCAAGCTCGAGCAGGCTGCCGCAGCCGAAACGCGTGTCTACTGGGTTGTGAAATCGGGCAGTCATGGCGAGTCCTTTGTTTTTGTTGTTGGAAGTGGCCCCATAGTCGGGGCGCTTCAACAAAGGCTCAAATCGATAATTCGCGGGTGTGCATCGGCTGGGCCGATAACGGGCCGGTTCAGGCGTGATTGAAGTGGGTGCGCGGTGCGACGGTTGAGGCTGCAACATCCCATGTCAGTAGGAGTTGAGTGATCGCCGCGTCGATAGCCACATGCGGCACGTTATCGCGCGCCAGAATCGAAACGCCCTGCAAGAAACTGTCAAATACCGTCGCCATCGACGCTGCCTGCGTGGTGCCCGGCAATTGCCCAAGACGTATCCCGCGCTCAATGCAGGCCACAATCCCGGCCCGGGTGCGCACGCGCGATTGCGTCAGCGCGTCCGCGACCCGCGCGTTCTCCGGGCTGGGTGCGCTCATCACGCCCAGCGCCACCATGCAGCCTTTGGGGTGCCCGTCTTCACACTGCATGCGTGCTGACTGGCGCAGCGCGGTTTCGATGGCCTTACGCG
>NZ_VBVZ01000191.1 GCF_005863185.1 Pseudomonas edaphica | reverse complement strand
ACCGTGCAAGTGCAGGATCCAAGCGGCAAGCCAATTGGCAACCCAGTCACCCTGGACGACAAAGGCCAGGGCACCGTAACGCTGCCAGGCAACACCAGCGGCCAACAAGTCGGCGTGGCGCTCAATGACGGCACCAATCCGCCGCTCACGACTAACGTTGACGTACCGCTGTTGGCACCACAATTGGGCCCTATCGATCCAGCCACCGGCAATGTAGTGGTCACCGGCAAGCCGGGCGCGACCGTGCAGGCGCAGGACGCAAGCGGCAAGCCAATTGGCAACCCAGTCACTCTGGACGACAAAGGCCAGGGCACCGTGACCCTGCCGGGCAACACCAGCGGCCAGCAGGTCGGCGTGGCGCTCAAGGACGGCATCAACCCGCCGCTCACGACCAACGTTGACGTACCGCTGCTGGCACCACAATTGGGTCCTGTCGATCCAGCCACCGGCAACGTACTAGTCACCGGCAAGCCGGGCGCGACCGTGCAGGCGCAGGACGCAAGCGGCAAGCCAATTGGAAAACCAGTCACTTTGGACGATAAAGGCGAGGGCACTCTCACACTGCCTGGCAATGCCAGTGACCAAAAGGTCGGCGTGGTGCTCAATGACGGCATCAACCCACCGCTCACAACCAACCTTGACGTGCCGTTGTTGGCACCGCAGTTGGGTCCTGTCGATCCTGCCACCGGTCTGTTGCCGGTCATCGGCAAGCCAGGGGCCAGCGTTCAGTTACAAGACAGTACTGGCGCCTCGATTGGTAATCCTGTCGTCCTGGACGCCCAGGGCAATGGCACGTTGACGCTGCCTGCAAAAACCGCTGGCGAAAGCGTGCAGGCTGTGCAGACGTCGGACACCATCACATCACCGACCAGTCCAACGCTGGCCATCCCCACATTGACCCCTACCGTGGGCACAATCGACCCGCAAACCGGCATCCTCGAAGTGACGGGCAAACCAGGCGCGACCGTGCAGTTGAAAGACAGCACGGGCAAAACCGTGGGTACTCCGGTCACCCTGGACGCCGACGGCAAAGGCACGTTGCAAATCCCGACCACCCTGAGCGACCAGCCCGTGACGGTCACCCAGACCGTGGACAACAACGAGTCCCTGGCCACCGCTCCACAGACCGTACCGTTGTTGAAGCCAGAGCTGGGTGATGTCAATGCCGCCACCGGCGGGTTGACGGTTACCGGCAAACCAGGTGCCACCGTGCAGTTGCAAGACAGCACTGGCAAACCGATCGGTACTCCGATCGTCCTGAGTGACGAGGGCGAAGGCGTGCTGACGTTGCCTGCAAACACCTCAGGCGACAGCGTGAAGGCTGTACAGACCTCGGATACGACCACATCGCCCGCCAGCGACTTGCTGACCGTCCCCGTATTGACCCCAGTTGTTGGCACAATCGATCCGGAAGGCACCCTCCTGGTGCAGGGGAAACCGGGTGCCACCGTGCAGTTGAAGGACAGCACAGGCAGCACCGTGGGTACGCCAGTCACGCTGGACGCGCAAGGCCAGGGCTCACTGCAAGTCCCGACCACCCTGAGCGAGCAGCCTGTGGCGGTCACCCAGACCGTGGACAACATCGAGTCACCACCCACCACCGCGCTGACCGCGCCGTTGTTGAAACCCGAACTGGGTGATGTCAACGCCTCCGGCCAACTGCTGGTTACCGGTAAGCCGGGTGCTAGCGTGCAATTGCAAGACAGCGAAGGAGCACCGATCGGCGCGCCAGTGATCCTGGATGAGCAGGGCCAGTTCCTGATCACGCTGCCCAAGGAAGCCAGCGGCGAAAATCTGCAGGCCGTTCAAACCTCGGGCACTGTGCAATCGCCCGTCAGCAATACCGTGTTGGCGCCAGTGCTTGCGCCGGTTGTGGGCGCTGTCGATGACGCGAACAATCTAGTGAATGTTCAAGGCAAGCCGAACGCGACCGTGCAGTTGAAAGACAGCACTGGCCTGCCGATAGGCAACCCCGTGACCCTGAATGACCAAGGCGAAGGCCAGATCCCATTGCGCCCGCAATTGAGCAACCTGGATCTGACCGTCACCCAATTGGTCGACAGTGTCGAGTCCGGCCCGTCCGGCGTGGCGGTACCTATGCTGACACCGATACTGGGTCAGGTTGACGGAGGAACGCGAAGTGTCACCCTGGATGGTAAACCTGGGGCCGTGTTCCAGGTATTTAACGACGTAACAGGCGAGGTCTACGTTCGAGGTGTTTTCGATCCGGACGGTAAGGCAACGGTAACGCTACCCTTCAACGCCAGCGGGCAAAGCATCACCGCCAGCCAGGAAGACGCTGCTACCACCAGCCGCACAGGTGCGCTTGACGCACAGTTTGACAACCCGGCGCTGCAAACGGTCGAACCGGCCAAGCCGGCCAAGCGCTCAGAAAAGGCCCCATCGATTGAGGTTCCGCTGTTCGAGCCGAAATTGACTTTCAACGAAGACGGCACCGCCCTGGAAATCGTCGGTATGCCGGGTGGGCAGGTAGAGGTCAAGAACGCTGCGGGTGAAGTGGTTGAACGCCTCACATTGGGCAATGATGGCAAGGGCAATCTGGTCCTTTCTCCGGCATTGCGTGGAGAGTCGGTCAGCGTAACCATCAAGGATGGGCAGGAAGAATCGGCGACGGTACAGACTGCCATTCCTTTGCTCAAAGTGGTGTTGGGCCCGGTTGATCCAAAAACCGGCCTGACGGCGGTCGAAGGCAAAGCGGGCGCCAGCGTGCAGTTGCAGGACAAGGACGGCAAGCCGGTGGGGTCACCTGTGACGTTGGATGCCCAAGGCAAAGGCGTGATCTCGATCCCGGCCTCCCTTGGCGCAGAGACTCTGCAGGCGGTTCAAACCTTCAAGGAGGCCAAGTCGCCTGTCAGCGATGCCCTGGTGGTTCCGCTGCTTGCGCCAACCCTGGCATTTGATGCGGCTAAAGAGGAGTTGTCGGTCACTGGCAAACCGAACGCTACTGTTCAGTTGCAGGACAAAGGCGGCAACCCGGTCGGCGCGCCGGTACAGCTGGACGCACAAGGCCAGGCCGTGATCAAGCTGCCCCATGCTCTGGGCGGCGGGGAAGTGGGCGTGGTTGCCCAAGCGGCAGGTATTACGTCGCAGGCCGCGACGCTCGAAGTGCCGTTGCTGGCGCCGGTGTTCGGCGCAGTCGATGCGGTCACCGGGCAGGTGAGCGTAGAAGGTAAGCCCAACGCTGTTGTGCAAATCAACACCCCGGACGGCACAATCGTTCGTGTGCCTCTGGATGCAAATGGTAAGGGCAATGTGCTGTTGCCTTCCGGCGCGAGCGGTGAAGACCTCAAGGCGACGGTCAGCCTGGGCAGCCTGGAGTCGGCGCCTGCCACCCTGTCGGTGCCTGTGCTGGCGCCCCGCGACGCGGTGATCAATGACACCGGCAGCGCGGTAACGGTCAAGGGCAAGCCGGGCGAAATCATCAAGGTCATGGATGGCGGCGGCAAGGAGTTGGGCAGTGGCGTGGTCACCAAGACCGGTTCTGTCGAGATTGCCTTGAGCACTCCTCAGAAGACCGGCGCCGTCTTGAGCGTGACGGCCTACGACGAGGGGAAGGCATCGCCAACCGTTTCTGTCGTGGCGCCGTTTATCGATGCGGACGTGCCATTGCCACCTACCGACCTGAATATCAACCCCAGCGGCACTCGCGTGTTGGGCAAGGTCAAGCCAGGTGAAACGGTCAAGATCGTCAACCTCGATACCCAACAGGATCTGGGCACGTTCGCAGCTGGGCCTGACGGTATGTTTTCGGCCAATATCCCCGCGCAGAATGGCGGTGACAGGCTTGCCATCAGCGCGGTCAAGGGTGACAAGGTGTCGGCGCCTGCGCTGTTGCTGGTTCCCCTGAGCGCCGAAGACACGCCAGCCAAGCCTTTCGATGTGAGTGTGGACGCCACCGGCACCAAGGTGCAGGGCAAGGGTGCGCCGAACACCATCGTATTGATCAAAGCAGCGGACGACACAACCGTGATCGCCAAGGGCATCGTCGGGCCGGACGGCACTTTCGAGGTCACTATTCCCGTACAGCCGGGCGGTCAACTGTTGAATGTCGCGTTGCAGAACAACGACAAGGTGTCCGCTTCTGAATCGGTCATGACGCCGCACATTGCCTCCAATACGCCGACAGAGGTGCAAGTCGACGAAGCCGGCACCCAGGTGACGGGCAAGGGCAACACGGGCGAAACCATCAGCGTCAAGGATGCCCAGGGCAAAGAGATCGGTTCCGGGGTTGTCCAGCAGGATGGCACCTTTGTGGTCAACATCCCGAAACAGCCCAACGGCACCACCCTGGCGGTGACGGCACAAGGGCAGGGTGTGGAGTCCGCGCCGGCCTATGTGAAAACACCGGTCACTGAGGTTGATCGACCTGCACAACCGGAAGCTCACCTGGATGCCGCTGGCACCCAGATCACCGGCAAGACCCTGCCGGGTGCGAGCGTGTCGGTCAAAGACGCCAACGGCCAATTGTTGGCCGGGCCAATCTTGGCGGGCGAGGACGGTACATTCGCGGCAACCATTACCAGGCAGCCTGCGGGCAGCAAGGTTTCGGTGGTGGCTGAATTGGCAGGCAAGGAGTCGCTGCCTACCGAACTGATTGCACCTCAGGTAGCAGGCGAGGCCATCCCGGCGCCGTTGAGCGCGATGATCAGTGCCGATGGCAAACTTGTCTCCGGCAAGGCCACGCCCAATACCAAGGTCGTGGTGAAAAATGCCGCAAGCGAGACCCTGGGCGAACAACCTGTCGATGCCGACGGCAACTATGAGGTGCCGGTAAAAGCACAGATGGGCGGGACAGTGTTGCAGGTGACTTCAGCGTCCCTGGATAACCAGTCCACCTCCACAGGTTCAGTGTCGGTAACGGCGCCTTATCAATTGGTGGCGGAACACAATGAGGTCACCGTCAGCCAGTTTATTGATCCAAACATCGCCAACCTGGAGCAGAACAAATCCTCTACCTTCATCACACCCGTCAGCTCGGGCGTCAACAGCGTTCTTAATTGGTTTTCCAATACGTTGGGTGGCGGGGATCTCTTGCCGACTTCCGCCACTTATCACTTCGTTGTCAGTGACAGTGAAAAGGTCGAGATTACGGTCAATAGCTCGGCACCGGTAAACGTTGATGTGGGCAACTTCAATGGCGTGAAGCTGGAGAAGTTGATCGATGGTAAGTGGGTTGACGTGCGCAGCAGCAGCGCAGGCGGGCTGGGCAACCTGTCGGTTCTGCCGATCTTTGCGACCAAGTCGGGTATTTCCCTGGCCTACGAAATGCCGGGTGAGTACCGGGTGACGGTCAATAACTTTGACATTTTGGGGGTCGGGGCCAAAACCTATACCACCAGCATTGTTCATACCTCGTTCATTGGTGGTTTTGCCAACAGTGCGATAAAAAGTGACCTGATTCTGCCGGCAGGCGCAACGTTGTTGAAGGTCAACAACACGACACTTGCCAATGAAGTGCGCACGGTGGTCAAAGGCCAATTTGGTGATCTGAGCATCGGCGCCGATGGTCAAGCCACCTACAGGCAGAACAGCAATGCCACCCCTTCGGACCAGACCGAGACGTTCTCGTATGAGGCCAGGACTGCTGGGGGAGCCATTCTCACCTCGACCTTCCAAATTGATATCAAGGCGTATTCCGTCTCGGGTGATTTGATCGACAGTGATGATGTCAGCATCGTCAGCGTCGATGGCAAATCGGTGCCTTCGATCAATCAGGAAACCATTGCCGGTAAATACGGTGATTTGAAAGTCGCGGCGAACGGTGACTACACCTACACGCCAAAGCTCAGCCTGACGGGTCTGAATGAAATCGAGACCTTCTCGTATCAGGTACGGCACACGAACGGCGAGACGGTGACCTCCACCCTGGCGGTGAAGATCGCTGACTCCAAGCTCGTCACCGAGCTCAACGAAGTGTCGACCAGCGTGGCCCCCGCGCCTGATCTGGCGGCGCAACTCGCTCAGCCGGAAAGCCAGGTGCAGACAGACGTCGACAGTGACACTGCACTGCCGTCGTTCAACCTGGGTCAGGGGCCAAACCTGGACGTCAACAAGCTGGTCAGCCTGCAAGCCAAGGACGATCCGGCCAAGCCCGCGTTGACGGTGACCTTGAACGACATCTTGCAAGCCGATGGCACGGTGTCGAAGTCGACATCTGCCTCGACCCTGGACTTGCCGGATTCGTGGAAACCCGATGGCGTCAAGGCGCCGCTGGATGGCCATGAGTATGTGCACTACATCGATGAAACGTCGAAGAAAGACCTCTGGGTCGAGAGTGGTGTTTCCGTTGTTTAAGTCGTAATGACAGAGCCCTGGGCCGTATGGCCCAGGGTTATTTTCCCTGAGTGTCAATTATGTTCCGGATATTCCATCCCCGGCGTGATATTGCCTGCCTGACGATAGCCTTATCGTTCAGTTCGGGCGGTGTGGTCGGGCAGGTCAATGCACCTTCTGTGCATGACCAACCCCAAGATCAGGTTGCGCCTACCGTGCATCCGATCAAGAACAGTCAAGTGCAAGAAACGGTGCCCGCGCCCTCTTTGGTTTCAATGATTGAAGCCGGGCAGTTTCTTCCACCTTCCGCTCCCCAACTGAGCGTGAACACCTTAGCCACTGCCGGCACCGCGGCGCTGGATATGCGTGCGGCCGTGCGCCAGGCCTTAACCTCGTACCCGGATATCCTGCGGGCCCGGGAAGGGGTCAATGAACAAGTGCAGCGGGTAGAAGTGGCGCAGGCCGGCTATTACCCCAGGATCAGCGGCGGCGTGCGCAGCGGCTACCAAAGTGGTGTGCCAGGCAGTCACAGTGCCCAGGTCTTCGACGTCAGTGCCTCGCAGATGCTGTATGACTTCGGCAAGGTGTCCAGCGCCGTCGAGGCCAGCCAGGCCGGTGTCACCGAGCGCGAGGCAGACGTGCGCCTGAGTGTCGAACAGGTTGCCATGAATACCGCATTGGCCTTTCTTGATGGCCAGTATTACCAGCGGTTGATTGCGATCACCCAGGACCAGATCGACAGCCTGGAAAAAGTCTCCGACCTGGCGCGCCAGCGTCTGGACATGGGCGCCAGTACCCGTTCGGACTATGTGCAAACCATGTCGCGTATCGAAGCTGCCAAGGTCACCGGCTTCCAGCATCAAGCCAGCCTGGCGCGTACGTTCGCCACATTGTCGAACCTGATCGGGCAACCTCGGGTCGAGGGTGTGTCCGACCATTTCCCGCGGGAACTGGAGCAGTCGTGCCAGCAGGTCGATGCCAAGATGCAGGACAACCCTGAGGTGCAGTCCGCCCAAGCGCGGGTAGCCCGGGCCGAGGCCGAAGTGAGCGCCGCCAAGGCAGCCGGGCTACCGACACTGTCCCTGGAGCCGACATTCAGCCACCAGCTGGATGGCAGCCCAGGTACGGACCAGGACCGCAGCCGCTACAGCGTCTTCCTCAACGCGAGCATGCCGATCTATCAGGGTAACGCGATCCAGGCCGGCAAGGCGGCCAGCGAGCGGGCCCTGGCGTCCTCCCAGGCCGGCCTCGATACTGCCCGTTTGCGCGCGCGCCAGGAAATGCAGCAGTCGCAGAGCCAGGTGCTGAAGTTACATGCCAGCCTGGGTGCCCAAACCGTGCGCGAAAGCACGATCAATGAAACGCGCGTACTCTACCGCCAGCAATACCTTGAGTTGGGCACCCGGCCCTTGCTGGATCTGCTCAATGCCGAGCAAGAGGCCTATTTGTCGCGGGTCGAGCAGCAGACCACGCTCAATAGCCTGCGTCGGTTACAGATCAACTGCCTGTATAGCGCAGGCCATCTCAGTCAGGCGTTTGGTGCTGCCAACGACGCCACCTACCGTGAGCGTTTGCCATGAACCGCCGTGCCCAAGAACCCCTGCAAGCCAGCCCGTCATCTGTTTCCCCGCCCTGGCTGGAAATGTTGTTGCTGGTTGCTGGTCATTACAACCTGAGCTTCTCCCCCGAGGATGCGCGGCTGGCCGCTGCCTGGCAGGGCAGTGCGCATTCCGATGACCAGCTGTACGCGATTGCCAAGCACTTGGGACTGTCGGTCAAGATTGATGAAGAGTTACAGGCCGAAGACCTGACTCAATGGCGTTTACCGTTGCTGGTGCAATTGACCGACGGCCAGTTGGCGCTGATCGAAGGCTTGCGCGCCGAGGACTCGCTGCAAGTGCGGCTCAGCGGCGACCATGGCTTGGCCACGGTGTTGTCGCGCCAGGAACTGCTGGAGCAGTGCCGCCGGGTCATCCTGCTGCGCCCGGTGGGTAATCGCGCCGACGTGCGAGTGGACGACTACATCAAGCCGTATGACAAAAACTGGTTCAAGGGCATCGTCCTGCAGGACTTGAAGTCCTATCGCTACGTGCTGTTCGCCTCGTTGGTTGCCAACCTGATGGGGTTGGCCGGGGTGCTGTTTTCCATGCAGACTTACGACCGGGTGATCCCTGCCGGTTCCATGCCGACCTTGTACGTCCTGTTTATCGGGGTACTGCTGGCAGCGGGTATTGATTTCACCATCCGCAACGCCCGTTCCCATGTCACCGACCTGCTGGGCAAGCGTGCGGACACACGTCTCTCCGACAAGGTCTTTGGCCACGCCATACGCCTGCGCAACTCGGCCCGGCCGCGTTCCACCGGTACCTTCATTTCCCAGGTTCGCGAGCTGGAGCAGATTCGCGAACTGATTACCTCCAGCACCATCACGGCGCTGGCGGACCTGCCGTTTTTCCTGCTGTTCCTCGGCGTATTCTGGCTGCTGGTAGGCCCGTTGGTGCTGGTGCCGCTGTGTGCGCTGGTGTTGATGATTACCCCCGGCCTGTTGTGCCAAGGCAAGCTGGGGCGCCTGGCCAACGAAGCGTTGCGTGAGTCGAGCCTGCGCAATGCCTTGCTGGTGGAAACCATCCAGGGCATGGACGACGTCAAGGCGCTGCAAGCCGAGCAGAAATTCCAGCTGAGCTGGAACCATTACAACGCAACCACTGCTTCGGCGAACCTGCGGCTCAAGGCCTTGACCCATCGCTTGCAGTACTGGTCGCAATCCATGCAGACCCTGGTGTTTGCCGTGGTGATTTTCTTCGGCGCGCCGATGGTGATGGCCGGTGACCTGACCACCGGCGCACTGGTGGCGGCATCGATCCTCGGCTCACGCATGATGGCGCCGATGGCGCAATTGACCCAGGTGATCATTCGCTGGCAGCAGGCCAAGACCGCCCTGGCAGGCTTGGACAAACTGATGCAGTTGCCCACCGACCACCCCGAACACAGCCACAAAGTCCACCGTGCCCACCTGTACGGTGACTATGTGCTGGACCAGGCGGTGTTCGCCTATGGCGACGACAGCTCGGTGCTGCAAGTCAGCCAACTGAAGATTCGGGCCGGCGAACGCATTGCCGTGCTGGGCCGCAACGGCGCAGGCAAGTCCACGCTGCTGCAGGCGCTAGTCGGGGGCGTGGATTCACGCTCTGGCCTGGTCAGCCTCGATGGCGTGGCGTTGCAACACCTGGACCCGGCAGACGTGCGCCGGGATGTGGCCTTGTTGACCCAGGACTCGCACCTGTTCCACGGCACCATCCGCGAGAACCTGAAACTGGGCGCGCCGTTGGCCGCTGACCAGGAAATGCTCTCGGCACTGGCCCTGACCGGCGCCGATGGGTTTATCAAAAAGCTGCCGACGGGCCTGGATCATTTGATTCTGGAAGGTGGGCTTGGGCTCTCCGGTGGCCAGAAACAATCGCTGTTGCTGGCTCGCCTGTTGTTGCGCCAACCCAACGTGCTGTTGCTGGACGAACCGACCTCTTCACTGGATGAAGGGGCAGAACGCCTGTTTCTGGAAAACCTCGACCAGTGGGCACAGGGCAAGACCTTGCTGATTGCCACCCATCGCCTGGCGTTGTTGGAGTTGGTCGAGCGAATCATCGTCGTCGATGACGGCCAAATCGTGCTGGATGAACCCAAGGAGGAAGCGATCCGTCGACTCAGCGCCACTCATTCCAATGGAGCGTCTCAGCATGGCTGATGTTCACGAAAACTGGCGCGGTTACGTGCCTATATACGCAATAGAAAACCACTGGAGGCCATGGACCCGGCCGATGACGCTGCGCTG
>NZ_VBVZ01000190.1 GCF_005863185.1 Pseudomonas edaphica | reverse complement strand
GTGGCCCGTTGCTGCCACAGATGAGCACGTTGTGCATCGCCGCCGGCCGTAAAGACAAGGTGCGCCCAGGCGACATCCTTGGCGCACTGACCGGTGACGCCGGGATTCCGGGTGCCCAAGTCGGCAAGATCGCGATCTTTGATTTCCAGGCGTTCGTGGCTGTTGAGCGCGGGATCGCCAAGCAGGCGTTGCAGCGTTTGAATGACGGCAAGATCAAAGGCCGCTCGTTGCGCGTGCGGATCCTCTGACCTGATCGTTCCCACGCTCCGCGTGGGAATGCCGCCATGGACGCTCTGCGTCCGCTTTGTGACGCAGAGCGTCACGGGATGCGTTCCCACGCAGAGCGTGGGAACGATCTGATCTGATGAACATGAGGAAACTGTTTTGCGCTCGACCGAAGTTGTGATCATTGGCGCCGGCGCCGCAGGCTTGATGTGCGCGCTGACCGCCGCCGGGCGTGGGCGCAAGGTGATGCTGATCGACCACGCCAACAAGGCCGGCAAAAAGATCCTGATGTCCGGCGGTGGCCGCTGCAATTTCACCAACATGTACACCGAGCCGGCCAACTTCCTCTCGCACAACGCGCATTTCTGCAAGTCGGCCCTGGCCCGCTACACCCAGTGGGATTTCATCGGGCTGGTGGCCAAGCACGGCGTGCCGTACCACGAGAAAAAACTCGGCCAGCTGTTCTGCGATAACAAGTCCAGCGACATCCTCGGCATGCTGCTCGATGAGTGCATCCAGACCGGCGTGAGCCTGCACCTGGACACCTTCATCGAGGAAATTGCCAAAGTCGACGGCGGCTATCAACTGCAAACCACCTTGGGCGAACTGCGCTGCGAATCCCTGGTGATCGCCACCGGCGGCCTGTCGATTCCGACCCTGGGCGCCACCGGTTTTGGTTACCAGGTGGCCAAGCAGTTTGGCCACGAACTGCTGCCGACCCGCGCAGGCTTGGTGCCGTTCACCATCACCGACCAGCTCAAGGAGTTGTGCGGCGAGTTGTCCGGTACGTCCGTGGATTGCCTGGTGAGCTGCAACGACCAGAGCTTTCGCGAGAACATCTTGTTTACCCACCGTGGCCTCAGTGGCCCGGCGATTTTGCAGATCTCTTCCTACTGGGAGACCGGTGACACGGTTGAAATCAACCTGCTGCCCGACCACGACGCCCACACCTGGCTGCAACAGCAACAGGTCGAGCACCCCAACAGCGAGCTGAAAACCCTGCTGGGTGAGATCTTCACCAAGAAGATGGCCAACCTGTTGGCGCAGATCTGGTTTGTGTCCAAGCCGATGAAGCAATACACCCACGCCGAAGTGGCCGACATCGCGCAAAAGCTGTCGAGCTGGCAGTTGGTACCGGCGGGCACCGAAGGCTATCGCACGGCCGAGGTGACGCTGGGTGGCGTGGACACGCGGGAAGTGTCGTCCAAGACCATGGAGTCGCTGAAAAGCCCGGGCTTGTACTTTATCGGTGAAGTGCTGGATGTGACCGGTCACCTGGGTGGGTTCAACTTCCAGTGGGCATGGGCTTCCGGTTACGCAGCCGCCCAATACGCCTGAAGAATGTACGCAGTCAACAGGTGGGAGCTGGCTCGTCGAATCGTCGCACCGCTGCGATAGCGGTGTTGGATTCACCGCCGCTATCGCAGGCAAGCCAGCTCCCACAGTAGTTTCGTGGTGTTCTTAGGATGTTGGCTGGAATAAATTTTGCTGTTACATGTGATCGCCACGCTTGCCGTGGCGTCATTACTGGCTCAATTTAGCGGCATCGTCCCGGAAGACTCCAGACTTCATGTCATCGACCTCGTTCAAGCAGTCCATGCGGCGCCTGTGGGCGCTGGATAAATTCAGTTACAGCGTTCGGGTATTCATCGCCCTCACCGGCAGCATGGCGCTGTGCTGGTATCAAAACGAAATGACCCTGCTGATCCCGCTGTTCCTGGGGATTATCGCCAGCGCCCTGGCCGAGACCGATGACAGTTGGCAGGGCCGCCTGAATGCGTTGGCGGTAACGCTGGTGTGTTTCAGTGTCGCCGCACTGTCGGTTGAACTGCTGTTCCCTTATCCGTGGATCTTCGCCATCGCCCTGGCCCTGGCCAGCTTCTGCCTGACCATGCTCGGCGCGTTGGGCGAACGGTATGGCGCGATTGCTTCAGCGACGTTGATTCTGTCGGTGTACACCATGATCGGCGTGGACCAGCGCGGTGGCGCCGTCACCGACTTCTGGCACGAGCCGTTGCTGCTGGTGGCCGGCGCCGCGTGGTATGGCGCGCTGTCGGTGCTGTGGCAGGCACTGTTTTCCAACCAGCCGGTGCAGCAAAGCCTGGCGCGGTTGTTTCGGGAGCTGGGGCGTTACCTCAAGCTTAAATCGTCGCTGTTCGAGCCGATCCGCCAACTGGATGTGGAAGCGCGCCGCCTGGAACTGGCCCAGCAAAACGGCCGGGTGGTGGCGGCGCTGAATGCCGCGAAAGAAATCATCCTGCACCGCGTAGGCAATGGCCGCCCCGGCTCAAAAGTCAGCCGTTACCTGAAGCTGTATTTTCTGGCCCAGGATATCCACGAACGCGCCAGCTCGTCCCACTACCCTTACAACGCCCTGGCTGAAGCCTTCTTCCACAGCGACGTGCTGTTCCGCTGCCAGCGCCTGTTGCGCCAGCAAGGCAAGGCCTGCCAGGCCCTGGCCGAATCGATCCAGCTGCGCCAGCCGTTCATTTATGACGACAGCTTCGCTGAAGCCCTGGGCGACCTGAACGCCTCCCTGGAACACCTGCGCATCCAGAGCAACCCGGCCTGGCGTGGCCTGTTGCGCTCGTTGCGTGCGTTGGCCGCCAACCTGTCCACCCTCGACCGCCTGCTCGGCGATGCCAGCAACCCCGACTCCCTGGCCGACGCCACCGACAGCAGCCTGCTGGACCGTGCCCCGCGCAACCTCAAGGAAATGTGGACGCGCCTGCGCACGCAACTGACGCCGACGTCACTGCTGTTCCGTCACGCCCTGCGCCTGCCGCTGGCACTGAGTATCGGCTATTGGATGGTGCACTTGATCCACCCGTCCCAAGGCTACTGGATCATCCTCACCACCCTGTTCGTGTGCCAACCCAACTACGGCGCCACGCGGCGCAAGCTGGGCCAGCGGATCATCGGCACCGCCATCGGCCTGACCGTGGCCTGGGCGCTGTTTGATCTGTTCCCAAACCCGTTGGTGCAGTCGATGTTCGCCATCGCCGCAGGCCTGGTGTTCTTTATCAACCGTACCACCCGCTACACGTTGGCCACCGCGGCGATCACCCTGATGGTGCTGTTCTGCTTCAACCAGGTGGGCGACGGTTACGGGCTGTTCCTGCCGCGCCTGTTCGATACCTTGCTGGGCAGTTTGATTGCAGGCCTGGCGGTCTTCCTGTTCCTGCCGGACTGGCAAGGCCGGCGCCTGAACAAAGTGCTGGCCAACACCCTGACCTGCAACAGCATTTACCTGCGCCAGATCATGCAGCAATACGCCGCCGGCAAGCGCGACGACCTGGCCTACCGGCTGGCGCGGCGCAATGCGCACAACGCCGATGCGGCGCTGTCGACCACGCTGGCGAATATGCTCATGGAACCTGGGCATTTCCGTAAGGAAGCCGATGTGGGCTTCCGCTTTCTGGTGCTGTCGCACACCTTGCTCAGTTACCTTTCCGGGCTGGGTGCGCATCGGGAGACTCAATTACCGGCCGACGTGCGTGAACATCTGATCGACGGCGCCGGTAACAGCCTGGCGGCGAGTATCGACGAAATCGCCACGGGGCTGGCCAACAAGCAGCCCATCGCGATTCAGAGTGATGCCGAGGAAGCGTTGGCGGCGGACCTGGAGCAGATGCCCGATGAGATCGATGAAGGGCAGCGGCTGGTGCAGACGCAACTGGCGTTGATTTGCCGGCAGTTGGGGCCGTTGCGCACGTTGGCGGCGCATTTGATCAAAGATACCAGCGCAGCGTAGACCGCCATCGCAGGCAAGCCTGCTCCCACCTTTGAAGGTGTTCGCCATTCAAAATGTGGGAGCTGGCTTGCCTGCGATGGGGCCAGCAGAAACACTACATCCCATGCTCCTTCATCAACCGCGCATAACTGCCATCTGCCTTCATCCGCGCAATCTCCCGATCAAAGCTGGCCACGATCTGTTCATGCTCCGGGTTCTTCAGGCTCACCAGAATATGCAGGCTGTTCTCGCTCAACGGCTTGGGTAAAAACTCCACCGCGTTGCGCACCCGTGGCGACTCCCGCGCCAGGTAATAGCGGGCCACAAACTCATCTTCCAGCGTCAGCTTGACGCGTTTGGCCGCGAGCATACGCACCGCCATGGCGAAGTTATGCACCGGCACTTTCTGCAACTGCGCATCCTGGTCGAACGCCGCCGAATAGGCGTAGCCGCGCACCACGGCGATGGGATCGTCGTGCAGTTGCTCCAGGTTCTGATAATCGATCGGGTCGTCGCGGCGCTTGATAAACCGCACGCGATTCATCAGGTATTCGCCGGAAAACTGGCCCAGCTTGGTGCGGGCATCGTCGTACCAGGCGTTGATCAACACGTCATAACGGCCATCGCCCACGCCCATCAGCGCCCGCGCCCATGGCACTTGTTCGAAATCACTGGCATAGCCTGCTCGAGCCAGCGCCGTACTGACAATATCAGTGGCCAGGCCGCCGTTGATCAAGGTCGAATCGGTAAACGGTGGCCATACATCCGCTACCAGTCGCAGGCGCTGCGCCACCGCCGGCTGAGCCAGCAGCAACACTCCTATTAAAGCAACGGCACGAGAAAATCGCGGCATGCTCAAAGTCCTTGGCGGGCAGGCATTGGCCTGATAACAGTAGCTCATCAATGAGCCTGTATTGCAGATTACACAAAGAAGCCTGTGGCGATCGGACTGAATGATGGCAAATTGACGCCATTCACAAAAATGCTCAATTTAGACAGGACGGGCGGCGGCGCTTACTATCGGCCACAGACATTAATAAGGGAAAACGCCATGACGGTTGAATGGGTCTGCAAACATCACGAAGACCTCGGCAAAGAGCAGCTGTACACCATTATGCGTCTGCGCAATGAGGTGTTTGTCGTCGAGCAAAAATGCGTTTATCAAGACCTCGACGGGCAGGATCTTTCGGGCGATACCCACCACTTGATGGCCTGGCAAGATGACGTGCTGGTGGCCTACCTGCGCCTGCTGGACCCGGAATCCCAGGGCGGTGATGTGGTGATTGGCCGGGTGATCGTCGCGCCGGTGGCACGCGGTACCGGGCTGGGGCACCAGATGATGGAAGAAGCCCTCAAGCGCATTGAAGACATCTGGCCGCAGACGCCGATCTATCTGTCAGCCCAGGCGCATTTGCAAGGGTATTACGGCAAGTATGGGTTTGAAGTGGCGGGTGAGGAATACCTGGAGGATGACATTCCCCATATTGGTATGCGGCGCCAGTAAGGACGCCATCGCAGGCAAGCCAGCTCCCACACGTTGAATTGCGAATACTTCAAGTGTGGGAGCTGGCTTGCCTGCGATGAGGCCAGAGCTGCAAGCACCCGGTTCAGGGATAACCCAACACCTGCTTGACCGCCGCAAGGTTCGCCTCGATCCAGCGCCGATCAATCGCACCCCAGCTACGAATCCGATAACGCCCGGCATGATTGCGCGCGCCATCCTCCTGCTCAAACTCACACACAATATCCAGATCAGCCAACGCCGCAATCGTGTCCTGCGCCGTGCGCCGTGGCATCCCGGTGGCGTCGGTGAGTGCCGGCACGCTGCTGGCCTGGCCGCTGTCGATCAGGTAGGCCACATACAGGCGGCGGTAGAAACTGCTTTTGGTCTTGCTCACATCCATGCTCGACGCCTTTTGAAGTTAGGGCTTGCCCTGCAAGTCGCGATACGTGAGGTACACCCGCAGGTCGAACTCCACCTGATGGTAGCCCGGCATCATGTACTCACAGAGTTTATAAAACGCCTTGTTGTGGTCCGATTCCTTGAAGTGCGCCAGCTCGTGCACCACGATCATGCGCAGAAACTCCGGTGCGGCTTCCTTGAACAGCGCCGCAATGCGGATTTCTTTCTTGGCTTTGAGGTTGCCGCCCTGCACCCGTGAAATCGTGGTGTGCAGGCCCAGGGCGCGGTGGGTGAGGTCCAGGCGGTTGTCGAACAGCACTTTGTCGATGGCCGGCGCGTTGCGCAAGTGTTCCTGCTTCAACGCCAGGGCATAGCTGTATAACGCCTTGTCGCTCTGCACGCCGTGGCGCTCGGGGTAGCGTTGCTCCAGGTAGGCGCCCAATTGGTCCTTGGCGATCAATTGGCGCACTTGCTCCTGGAGCGCTGCGGGGTAGGCCTGGAGGTATTTCAGCGCGGTCATGGGGTTCTGCAACAGGGTTTGAAGGCCGCCAGTGTAGCGAATTCACAGCAGACGAGGGTGGGACCAGGCAGCCACTTCCTCCGCCACCAACGGTTGGGCAGCCAACGGCCCCTGAATAAATGCGCAGCCATTGGCCTTGAGCCACGTTGACTGCTCGAGGGTTTCCACACCCTCGGCGATCACCAACACCTCAAAATGTGCGCATAACTGGATGATACTGCGCGCCATTGCCGCGTCCCTTACCGAGCCTGGCAGGCGCGCCACCAGTTGCGGGTCGAGCTTGAGCGTATCGAACTCCAGGTCCCGCAGGTGGGCCAGGGAGCATTGGCCCAGGCCGAAGTCATCCAAGGCAATGCGCACGCCGATCTGGCGCAATAACTTAAGCTGCTTATGGGTCTCTTCCAGGTTACTCATCAGGCTGTCTTCGCTGATTTCCACCTCCATCTGGCGCCCCTGCAACCCATGCCGCTCGAGTACCTGCTGCAGTTGGCTGGCGAGGTTGGGCATATTGAACTGGCTGGCACTCAAGCTCACGCTCAGCACCAACTCTTGATCGAAGGTGGCTTGCCAGGCTTGGCGCTGGGCAGCGACTTGCTGGTAGATCCAGGCGCTCAACTGGCTGATCAGCCGCGCCTCTTCAAGCAGCGGCAAGAATAAGCCCGGCGGCACATCGCCGACGCTGGGGTGCTGCCAGCGCAGCAGCGCCTCGACACCGCGCAAGCGCCCGTCTTCCAAAGAGACCTGGGGCTGGTAGACCAGGGTGAAGTCCTTGTTTTGAATCGCGGTGCGCACGCTGTCTTCCAGCATCAACCGCGAACGGGCGCGGCCGTTCATTTCCTGATCGTAATAGCGATATTGCTGACGGCCCGCGCGCTTGGCTTCGTACATGGCGATATCCGCCGCACGCAACAGGCCGCTCAGGTCGGAGCCGCAGTCCGGGAACGTCGCGATGCCGATGCTGACGCCAAGCATCACCTCCAAACCGTCCACTTGCTGGCACACAGACACTCTTTCGATCAGTTTTTCCGAAATCTTGGCGGCCTGCTCCGGGCACTCCAACTCCAGCAATGCGGTGAACTCATCCCCGCCCATACGCCCGAGAATGTCGCAGGAGCGCAAGCAGGCCTGCATCTGCTCCGAGACCCAGCGCAGCACGCGGTCACCCGCGTCGTGGCCCAACGAGTCATTGACCCGTTTGAAACCGTCCAGGTCCAGATACAGCAACACCAGCGACTGCTCGTTACGCTCACTGCGCAGCAAGATGTTCTCCACCGCCTGGTGAAAGCCGCGCCGGTTCAACAGCCCCGTCAACGGATCGGTCACGGCCTGGAACTCCAACTGCTGGTGCAGATGGCGTACCTCGGACATGTCCAGCACGGTCACCACCATGGCCTTCTGCTCGGCGGGCAGCGGTGCACAGGACAACGCCACGGGCACCTGCTGACCACGGCCGGTGCGCAAAATCGCGTCGTGCTGACGCCACGTTTCACCCCGGCGGTATGCCTCGTACATCGGGAAACTCAACCACGCGGGCACATGGGGTTTTTGCAGGAAGCTCAAGAAACTCTCGCCCTGCAACTCGGCCATGGTGGCGTTCAGCAAGCGTGAAATCGCCGGGTTGGCGTACTCGATCACACTGCCCTCGCCCACCACCAACAGGCCTTCGGCGGCGTTGTCGAGCACCGAGGCGTTGAAGGCACGCGCCAACTCCAGGTCGTGGCTCAGGCGCTGCAAGGCGCGGCGGTTGCGCTGCTGCTCCAGCAGGGCCTGGACCTTGGGCTTGAGCACCTGCGGGTCAAAGGGTTTGAACAGATAGTCGATCGCGCCGCTGGCATAGCCTTCCTGCACAGCGGCGGACGATTGGGCGTGGGCCGTGAGAAAGATAATCGGCGTCATGCGTGTGCGCTGGCTGCCACGCATCAGGCGTGCGACTTCAAAGCCATCCATGCCGGGCATGCGTACATCCAGCAAGACCAGGTCGACCTCGTGGGCAAGCAGCAACTCCAAGGCTTCCAGCCCGGAAGCGGCCGTGATCACGTGCCAGTCTTCACGCTGCAAAAGCGCACGCATGCTGATGAGGTTTTCCGGGTAGTCATCGACGACCAAAAGAACCGAACTGCCATCGCCGGGGTGTGGAGCGCAATCCATGCTACGTCTCTTCCTTGAGGGGCTGCACCGGTCACTTCTGCTACAAAAACCGGACAAACACTGAGGGCTCACTCTAGCCCCGCTTTAAAAAAAGCAGAAGTGACGTGGATGCCATCATTGCGCCAAAGCTCAGGAAGCCGACTAACGGTCAAGCCCTACATCCCACGGCCTGTGGGAAACATGGCTTTTTGGCATTTAGCTGACGCCAATAATTTGCCACAAACTGTTTAACAACCGGACAACCACCGCCTATAAAGAACCTGTACAGCCCTCGGGCTAAAGCCTTCACCCTCTGTAAAAGGCCAACACCATGATCGACCTTTCCACCTGGAACCTCAGCATCCCGGTCGGCTCCCCGCCCACGACCATCGACACCCCCAAGCTGCTGAGCGGCTTCAAGGACCAGTACTTCCAGGCCGAAGGCAGCAACGTGCAATTCTGGACACCCGTGACCGGCACCCGCACCGAAAACGCCATCTACCCACGCAGCGAGTTACGCGAAACCTACGCCGATGGGCGCCTGCGCAACTGGACTTACAACGAAGCCAACAACTTCCTGCGCGCCACCGTGGCCGTCAACCAGGTGCCCTCCAGCGGCAAAGTGGTTATCGGCCAGATCCACGCGTATGACAGCCAGAAACCGCTGATCAAACTGGAGTACCAATTCAAGGAAAAAACCCAGACCGGCAACATCGTCGCCAAGGTGCGCATGCGCCCGGATGATGGTGAGGGGCGCGTGGTCACCGTCGCCTCCAATGTGCCACTCAACAAGAGCTTTACCTACGTGATCAACCTCAATAAAGCCGGGCTGCTCAATGTGTATGCCGCAGATGGCGAATGGAACGAGCGCATAGGCGCCGCGTGGGGTGCGAAACCGCTGTACTTCAAGGCAGGGGTGTATGTGCAGGACAACAGCGGCGACAGCAAGGAAGGCGCACGGGTGACGTTTGCCAAGTTGGATATTGATCACGAGTAGAGCGTGAAAGAAGCCCCGTTAGTAACGGGGCCTCTTAGTGGGTTTAATCAACGCACATCAGCATAAAGCCCATTGAAGAATCGCCGGCGGGTTTGTTATCGCCTACTTTGAGTGTCAATACATTAATGTAATTGATCGCCGGCAGCCCACCCAACTTGGCGTGACCATAGAAGATACGTTCATTAGAGTACACATCCGTCACCGACACCGTACAGAAGCTCGGCACCTCTTTAAAAACACCGGGCACGAATCTAACTTTATACTCTGAAAAGTAGTCAGGTTGCGCAGTCAACTTTACTTCTTTAATCCACGTGGGCGATTGCGCATAGACCGTTCCCTTATCGTCAACAGACGCTGTATATACCCTGCCTTTCCCATAGACCGACGCAGCAGAGCCCACTGCCATCAACGCTATGAAAATGCCAGCAACTTTAATAAAGTTCATTATCACTTCTCTCTAATCGAATACATTTCAAAGCCCAACCTTAAATGATTCGAAGGCGATAAAAGCGCACTTTCAATGGTGTACAAATAAAACAGAAAAACCATCAAGACACTGTGCGTTCTACTGACCGGCTTTAGGATGCTTCCGATCGCAAACAACTGTTGAGTCGCCACTATTCGTAGGCAAACTCCGACAAACACCAAGACTATTCCC
>NZ_VBVZ01000018.1 GCF_005863185.1 Pseudomonas edaphica | reverse complement strand
ACCCACGGCGCACAGACACTTGCGATTTGGCCGACCTGCACCTGGCGATCCTGCCGGGCACCGATGTGGCGCTGTTCCATGGGATCTTGCACCTGTTGCTGTGGGAAGACTGGATCGACCGCGACTTTATCCAGGCGCATACCGATGGGTTGCTCGAGTTGAAACGACTGGTGCATGACTACACGCCGCAGATGGTCACGCAGTTGTGCGGCATCAGCGTCGAGCAGTTGCGCGTGTGTGCAGAGTGGGTCGGCACCTCCGGCAGTTTTCTCTCGCTGTGGTGCATGGGGCTCAACCAGTCCACCGCCGGCAGCGCCAAAAACAGTGCGCTGATCAACCTGCACCTGGCCACCGGCACCATTGGTCGGCCGGGTTGCGGGCCGTTTTCCCTGACCGGCCAGCCAAATGCCATGGGCGGACGCGAAACCGGCAGTTTGTCGAACCTGCTGCCGGGGCATCGCGAGGCGGCCAACCCTGAGCACAGGGCTGAAGTCGCGGCCTATTGGGGCGTTGAATCGTTGCCGGCGCCTACCGGGCTTACGGCTATCGAACTGTTCGAACAGATCCAGGCCGGCAAGATCAAGGCCGTGTGGATTGCCTGTACCAACCCCGCGCAATCCTTGCCGGACCAGAACAGCGTGCGTGCGGCATTAGCGGCCTGCCCGTTCGTGGTGTTGCAGGAGGCTTTTCGCACCACCGAAACCGCCGCCTACGCCGACCTGCTGTTACCCGCCGCCAGTTGGGGCGAGAAAGAAGGCACGGTGACCAATTCCGAACGGCGGATTTCCCACGTACGCCGCGCCATCGACCCACCCGGGGAAGCACGGCCGGACTGGGCGATTACCGTGGATTTCGCACAGCGCCTTGAGCAACGCTTGCGTCCGGGGTTGCCGAGTTTGTTCGCCTTCGAGCAACCGGCGCAGATCTTTGATGAGTACAAGATGTTGACCCGTAACCGCGACCTTGACCTGTCGGGAATCAGCCATGCCCTGCTCGATCAGCTCGGCCCGCAGCAATGGCCATTTCCCGCGGGCGCACAAGCGGGCACGCCGCGCCTGTACACCGAGGGTGTGTTCCCGACAGACAGCGGCCGCGCGCACTTTATCGCCGACCCTTACCGCGCCGCCAAAGAACAACGTGACGCGCGCTTCCCACTGACCCTGATCACCGGGCGCCTGCGCGATCAATGGCACGGCATGAGCCGCACCGGCACAGCCGCGCAGTTGTTCGGGCACGTCAATGAAGCACTGCTGAGCCTGCACCCGGATGAGCTGCGTCGGCACCGTTTCAAAGAGGGCGATCTGGTCAGCCTGAAAAGCCGTCGTGGCAGCGTGATTATCGCCGTCAGCAGCGATGACAGCGTGCGCCCGGGCCAGGCATTCCTGCCGATGCATTGGGGTGATCGCTTTCTCAAGGGCGGTGTTAATGCCCTTACCCAGCCGGCGTTCGACCCCTTGTCGAAACAGCCCGAACTCAAACACAGCGGCGTGCGCCTGGAGCCAGTGCAACTGCCGTGGCAGCTGTTCGCGCTGATCGAGGGAAATGTGCAGCAACACTTTGACGCCCTACGCCCGCTGTGTGAGGGCTTTGCCTACGTCAGCTTGAGCCTGGCCGGGCGTGAACGGCCGGCTCTTCTGGTGCGCGCAGCCCATACCGAGGCGCCCGACTTGCAACTGTTAACCCGTATCGACGAACTGCTGGGCCTCAATGACGGCCCGGTCATGGCCTATGACGATCCGCGGCGTTCGATTGGCAAGCGGGTAAAAATCGAAAAAGGCCGCATCACCGCGCTGCGCCTGGCCGGCGAAACCCTGGCACGGCATTGGTTGCAGAGTTTGTGGTTGGAAGGCCGTGCCGACGATCAACTACGGCGCTGGTTACTTGCGCCGCTCAGTGCACCACCGGGCGGCGCGGCAGCCAGCAGTAAAATTTTGTGCAACTGCAAGAACGTCAGTGAAAGCGCGGTATGCGCCGGTATCGGCCGTGGCCTGGACCTGGCCGGGCTTAAGCAGGAACTGGGCTGCGGCACGCAGTGCGGCTCTTGTGTACCGGAAATCAAACGTCTTTTGGCCAGCACGTCGCTGCCAATCGCAATCAGTGTGTGAGGGGATAAACATGAGCGCAAAAGTCTGGCTGGTAGGCGCAGGCCCCGGTGATCCGGAGTTGTTAACCCTCAAGGCGGTACGCGCCCTGCACGCAGCCGATGTGGTGCTGATCGATGATTTGGTCAACCCGAGGGTGCTGGAGCACTGCCCGGACGCTCGGGTGATAACCGTGGGCAAGCGCGGCGGCTGCCGTTCGACACCCCAGGATTTTATCCACCGCCTGATGCTGCGCTATGCGCGCCAAGGCAAATGCGTGGTGCGACTTAAGGGCGGCGACCCGTGTATTTTCGGCCGGGGCGGCGAAGAAGCGCTGTGGTTGCGTGAACGCGGGGTTGAGGTGGAATTGGTCAACGGGATTACCGCGGGCCTGGCAGGTGCAACGAACTGCGATATTCCCCTGACGCTGCGCGGGGTCAGCCGCGGTGTGACGCTGGTCACGGCGCATACCCAGGACGACAGCAGCCTGAACTGGCGTGCCTTGGCCGAGGGCGGTACGACATTGGTGGTGTATATGGGCGTGGCGAAGCTGGAGGAGATTCGTCAGCAATTGCTGGAGGGCGCAATGGCAGCGGATACGCCGGTGGCGATGATCGAGAACGCATCATTGCCTCAGCAACGCGAGTGCCGCAGCACTCTGGCGCACATGCATACCGATGCACAGGTATTTGCTCTGAAAAGCCCTGCAATCCTGGTGATCGGCAGTGTTGCTGGCGCAGGGCAAGCCGCCTCTATTACTGTGTCAGCCAGCGCCTGAGGTAAATTTCAGGCAAAAAAAAGCCCGGCCTAAGCCGGGCTTTTTTCTACCACTCAGTAATTACTGAGCTTGAGCTTCAACCGACGCTTCTACGCGACGGTTAACAGCGCGACCAGCTTCAGTTGCGTTGTCAGCAACTGGGCGGGATTCGCCGTAACCTACCGCGGTGATGCGGCTAGGAGCAACGCCGTCTTTAACCAGGACTTGCTTAACAGCGTCAGCACGACGCTGGGACAGCTTCTGGTTGTAAGCGTCTGGACCGATGGAGTCAGTGTGACCAGCAACTTCTACGTTGGTAGCTGGGTACTGAGCCATGAAGTCGGCCAGGTTTTTCACGTCGCCGTAGCTGTTAGGCTTAACAACCGACTTGTCGAAGTCGAACTTAACGTCCAGCTCAACACGAACAACCTGAGCAACTGGAGCTTCTGGCTCTGGAGTTGGCTCTGGAGCTGGTGCTGGGGTAGGAGCTGGAGCAGCTGCGCCAGCGTTACCGCCGAAGTTCACACCCAGGCCGACCAGTGCGGAGTAGTCCCACTTGCCGTTGTCCAGTGCGTAGTCAGCTTCAACACCGGCACGAGCGTACACGTTGTTGGTGAAGTAGTACTTCACGCCAGCGCCGGCGATAGCCAGGGTGGACTGGTCGCGACCGCTGTGGCCGTCAGCTTTGACGTTGCCACGGCTTTGGTGGCCGAAACCGCCTTCTACGTATGGACGCAGGCTGTCAACGCCAGCCTGGCCGAAGTGGTACTGAGCAGTCAGGCTGCTAGTGTCGCCACCGATCTTCTGGCTGCCAGTACCGTCGTTCGAACGGGTGTGGTTGGTTTTGTCGTAGGACAGGTTCAACGACAGGTCGTCGGTCAGGAAGTAACCAATGCGAGCGCCTGGGTTGAAGCCGTCTTCGATGTGCTTAACGCTATCGTTGTACTGCTTCTTGTAGAACAGCTCGCCTTCAACTGCGCCTTGGCCTTGTGCCAGTGCGCCGAAAGAAGTAGCGGCAATAATAGAACCAATGGCAAAGCCCAAGGTGTTTTTCAGTTTCATCCGTTAAATCCCCATCTGGTGATTGTAAAGCAGTCCCACAAACCGGGGGACAACTCGGCGACAAGTCTAACAGAACTTGCCTACACGTAAGAGATATTTGCCACGCACTAAGTTTCAGTCTCGCCCGCAAATTTCTCACGTAATTTATCAAGAGCACGCTTGTAACGCATTTTTGTAGCACTCAAACCCATGTGCATGATGTCAGCAATTTCCTGAAACTCCAGCTCTGCGACAAATCGTAGCACCAGAATTTCCCGGTCAATCGGATTCACATGCACCAACCAGCGATCAAGTCCGGCCTTTTCCTCGGGTACCGGCGCCTTTTCTTCAGACGCTTCCTCAAGGGGGTCCAGACTTAAAGCGTCCATCAAGCGACGCTTTCGCCGTTCCTTACGATACTGCGTGATGCACTCGTTGTACGTGATGCTATAGAGCCATGTCTTGAACTTCGATTTGCCCTCGAAGTTCTTCAGGCCGTACAGCACCTTGAGCATCACTTCCTGACAGACATCATCCGCATCTCTATCGTTCCCTAAATACCTTGAACAAACGTTGAACAGAGTGCGTTGATACCTGCGCATCAATTCTTCGTACGCGCGTGTTACGTGAAACAGCTCCGTGTGCGAGCGCGCGACCAACTCCTCATCAGAGAGCTCACGGGGGTCATAGCGCGTGGACAGCGTTTGGGCTTTATTCAAAACAAGTCGTGCCGACAGTCAGGTCAATGTCCGCTACAGCCCGGTCTCCCGGGTTTGCGGCGGCGTACATTAGCAGGATTTGCCGGGTTAGCGGCTACTGACCTGCTGCTCGAGGAGAATCCGATTGGACAGCGATACCAGCTCACCGTCATCGGTCAGCACCGTCGTCTTGACCGTGCCGATCTCCTCGATTTGCCCTTCGACCTCGCCCACACGCACCTGTTGCCCAACCTGATACAGCTCACGCACATAGATTCCCGCAAGAATCTGACCGGCAATTTCCCGGCTTCCCAAACCCATGGCCAGCGCAACTGCCAGACCAACGGTAATCAAAACAATCACAATCACGTGGTTTAGAAGGTCAGTTTTGACCTCCAGCTGGCTGATCGCGACGGAAATACTGATGATGATCACCAGCCCCTGGGCAATTCGCCCCAGGCCCGCAGCATAGTCCAACCCCACGCCTTCAGCAGCACCGCGCACCAGCCCGTTGGCCAGTTGCGCCAGTAAAACACCTACCAGCAACACCAGCGCGCCGCCGAAAACCTTCGGCAAATACAGCGCCAGCATGTCGAGCGTAGCTGAAACTCGCTCAAGTCCAAGGGATTGAGCCGCAGAAACCAGAAAAATAAGCAGAACGAACCAATAAACGATCTTACCGATGAGGGTTGAGATCGGCACTTGCAGCCCTGCACGGCCCAGCAGCTTGGTCAGGCCGGTGCCCGCCATCAAGCGATCCAGCCCCAATTTTGCGAGCAATTTGGACAGCAGGGTGTCGAGCAACTTGGCCACGACAAAGCCCAGCAACACCAAAACCAGAGCACCAAACAGGTTGGGAATGAAATTCGCCACCTTGGTCCACAATGCGGTCATCGCGGTGACCAGGCTCTGGGTCCAGAGATCAAGTTCCATATTCAATCAGCCTTATCAGCAGTGCGAGCAAGAGGTTTACGACGCGAAACCGGCGATACGTGGGCCGAACCATTGTTCAGGGCCATCATCAACGCCGGCAACCAACGACCCAGCAGACCGAACAGGTCACCCGCCCCTACCTGACGGTTGGCGGTTTTCAACACGCGGCCCAGGCATGCATCGTCATCACGGTTGGATGGCGACGCATTGAGCATGTCACGCAAAGACTGTTCGAACGGATCGTGCATAAAGACCTCTCGCAAGTGAGTTAAAAGACGAGGGTTAAATTCTTTGGGTCACATGTGCCCCTGCCTGTGTTCAGGTCATATTCAGGTCAAACCCAGCGCAATCGTCGAAATAGCCACCATTGCCCCAGTGCTACCGAGACCATCAACAAGCAGGCAATCACGAATCCATAGGGGCTGGCAGAGAACGGAATCCCGCCCACATTTATACCCAGCAAACCGGTCAGAAAACTCATCGGCAGGAAGATCCCGGTGATGATCCCGAAGCGGTACATGGTGCGATTCATGCGTACGCTCAAGCGCCGGTCTTCAGCCTCAAGTACCAGCACCACGCGCTCCCGGGTCAGTTCGAGCTCTTCCAGGTAGCGGGTCAGGCTGTTGTTCAATTCGTTCCAGTAGTCAGCATCGTCATCACAAAACCACGGTAATTTGATCCGCGTCAGCTGCGCAAAAATATCCCGCTGCGGCGCCAGGAAACGCTTCAATCCGGCAGCCCGTCGACGGATCTGCAAGACGTTGCCATGCTCCGGGGTATACCGTTCGTCGGCATCGAGTTTTTCTTCCTCTAAATCGACGACTTCGGACAGGTCGGTGACCAGATCCTGCACTTTATTGGTCAGGTACTGCGCCATATAAAGGATGAGTTCAGAGGCGGTTTTTGGCCCTTTGCCCTCAGCCAGTTGCACCAGCAGCTCATCGGTAGCCCGCAATGGGCGCAAGCGCAGGGAAATCACGCGACTGGCTGCCGCGAAAATACGCACCGAGACCATGTCTTCCGGCTCGGCGCCAGGGTTGAGGTTGACTCCGCGCAGAAACAACAGCAATTCGCTGTCCGGCAGCGGCAACAGGCGCGGTCGGGTGTTTTCCTCCAGCAACAAGTCGCAGGCAAATTCGCTCAAACCGCTGGATTTACGCAACCAGGTCTGGGTTTGTGGATGGCTGCGATCCCAATGCAGCCACAGGCTTTCCTGGGGCTGCAGCTGCAAATCATCGAGCTCAGTCCGGGCAATCGAACGCGCACCGCCTTTACCGTCCAGCACCAGGGCATGCACCAGCCCCCATTGCGCGTTTTCTTCCTCGAACATCCTCACCCCTTTCGGCTACTGCGGTTTATTCAGGCATTTTCAGCGGGCTTGGCGAAACGATCACGCCATTATTGTCGGCGTAGACGTACTCACCAGGGCGGAATGTCACGCCGGCAAACGTCACCACCACGTTCAGGTCGCCAATGCCGCGCTTGTCGGTCTTCATGGGGTGAGGCGCCAACGCCTGCACACCCAGGTCTGTCTGGGCGAGGACGTCGACATCACGCACACAACCGTAGATCACCAACCCTTCCCAACCATTTTTTGCAGCTTTCTCGGCGATCATGTCGCCCAGCAGCGCGCGACGCAGGGAACCGCCGCCATCGACCACCAGCACTTTGCCGGCGCCTGGTTGGTCGGCCTGTTCCTTGACCAGCGAATTGTCTTCGAAGCACTTGATGGTGACGATTTCACCGCCAAAGGAGTCTCGGCCACCGAAATTACTGAACATCGGCTCAACTACCTGCACCAGCTCCGGGTAGGCGTCGCACAGATCGGGCGTCACGTAATGAATCATCGGGAAACTCCTGTCATCAAGGAAGAGGTCGAACATCCCACGGTGTACATCAGAAAAACGCGTCACAACGGCTGAAGTTTAAGCGCTCACCCCTCAGCGGCGGCCATGATCAGACCCACGCCATCGCAACGCAATAGCGACTGCGCGACTGAATATGACCAGAAGCGTTTGACGCGTCATATCTTAGCCGCAACCTCTCTGGAGTGAAACGCCCTTGGCAGAGCGGTTATGCTAAACCGTTGCAGCTACTTGGGGCTCTGCTGCGAATAAAGGTGTCAGTGGATCTTTCAGCCATTGCGCCATCAACGGCCACACTTCGGCCTGCGCGGCCTTGCTGACCAGCATCTCGACGTGCCCGAAATCCCCGCTGAAGCCTTGCTTGCGCCCCAGGCACAGGTATTGGCGGTGTTCAGAGCCAACTTGTTCGAACAACTTGCGACAAGCCCAGTCCGGGTCCTGTTGATCGCCAGCAGCGCTGACCGCCAGCAGCGGCACGTCGACATCGGCCAGGCCTTTCCACCAGTCCTGCTTGCCATCGCCAAAACGACCGAACAGGCCGTTCCAGCGCATGGCTTCGATCATCACGCCCGCCGGCTCGTCCTCGGGGCCGCGTTTGAGCCGTACACCGGATACTTCACCAAAGCGTTTCAAGAGCAAACGGCCGCTCCACTCCAGCGGCGGAATCTTCAACGGCCAGTGGGTGCGGCTGACCTGGCAGCCAAACAGGGCTACCGACGCCACGGCTGGCGCGCCAAGGTGCTGACCGCCCAAAGCCGCTGCCAAGGCAGTGCCGCCCAGGGAGTGGCCGATCCAGTGCGGGATTTGTGCGCTTTGCTCACGGACAAACGCGCCGATCGCCGGCAAATCGTAACGCGCATAATCGGCGACGCGGTTTCTGGCGTAATCCTGATTGCGCTTGGACAGGCCATGGCCGCGCATTTCCGGGATCCACACATCAAACCCCTGACGCGCCAGGTAAGCGCCCAGGCCGATACCTTTGGGCGAATACCAGAAGCGCCGATTGGAAAAACTGCCGTGCAATAAAATTACCGGCGCGCCCCGGTTTTCCGGGACATCTGCCAGGCCCAAACGGGTCACAGCCAGCTCAACGGTGCCGTCGGGGCTGTTGCCGGGTTTGAGGCGGTACACATCTTCACTCAGGTCGCCACGACGTTCAGCGCTGATCAAGGCGACGGGAAATAGGTTGCTGCTGCTTTGCATAATGCTCTTGCACAAAAAAGGGCGGCGTCCGGATGGAATTCCGCCCTGTACAGATAAGAATGCCGGTCACCCAGGCTGGGTGACCGGCACTTTTGACGTCACGTCCTTAAGCGGACGCTTGGCCTTCCGCCAGGAAGAACCAGGTTTCCAGCACGGAGTCGGGGTTCAGCGAGACGCTTTCGATACCCTGCTCCATCAGCCATTTGGCCAGGTCCGGGTGGTCGGAAGGGCCTTGGCCGCAGATACCGATGTACTTGCCGGCCTTGTTGCAGGCCTGAATGGCGTTGGCCAGCAGCTTCTTGACCGCAGGGTTACGCTCATCAAACAGGTGCGCGATGATCCCCGAGTCACGGTCCAGGCCCAGGGTCAACTGGGTCAGGTCGTTGGACCCGATGGAGAAGCCGTCGAAGAACTCCAGGAACTCCTCGGCCAGGATGGCGTTGGACGGCAGTTCGCACATCATGATCACGCGCAGGCCATTCTCGCCGCGGGACAAGCCGTTTTCAGCCAGCAGGTCGACGACTTGGCTCGCTTCGCCCAGGGTCCGTACAAACGGCACCATGATCTCGACGTTGGTCAGGCCCATCTCGTTGCGCACGCGCTTGAGGGCACGGCATTCGAGTTCGAAGCAGTCACGGAAGGCTTCGCTGATGTAACGCGAAGCGCCACGAAAGCCCAGCATCGGGTTTTCTTCTTCGGGCTCGTAGAGCTTGCCGCCGATCAGGTTGGCGTACTCGTTGGACTTGAAGTCCGACAGGCGCACGATGACCTTTTTCGGGTAGAACGCCGCCGCCAGGGTGCTGATGCCTTCCACCAGCTTCTCGACGTAGAAACCCACTGGATCGTTGTAGCCGGCGATGCGCTTGTCGACGCTTTCCTTGATTTCCAGCGGCAGGCCGTCGTAATTCAACAGCGCCTTAGGGTGTACGCCGATCATGCGGTTGATGATGAACTCGAGGCGGGCCAAGCCCACACCGGCGTTCGGCAACTGCGCGAAATCGAACGCACGGTCGGGGTTGCCGACGTTCATCATGATCTTGAACGGCAGGTCCGGCATCGCATCGATGGAGTTTTGCTTGATATCGAAGCCCAGTTCACCTTCAAAGATGAAGCCAGTGTCGCCTTCGGCACAGGACACGGTCACACCCTGGCCGTCTTTCAACAGTTGGGTGGCGTTGCCGCAACCGACGACTGCGGGAATCCCCAACTCACGGGCAATGATCGCCGCGTGGCAGGTACGCCCGCCACGGTTGGTGACGATGGCGCTGGCGCGCTTCATCACTGGTTCCCAGTCCGGGTCGGTCATGTCGGAGACCAGCACGTCACCGGGCTGGACTTTGTCCATTTCAGACACGTCCTTGATGATCCGCACTTTGCCGGCGCCGATGCGCTGGCCGATGGCACGGCCTTCCACCAGCACAGTGCCGGTTTCTTTCAACAGGTAGCGTTCCATCACGTTGGCCGGAGTGCGGCTTTTCACGGTTTCCGGACGCGCTTGCACGATGTACAGCTTGCCGTCGTCACCGTCCTTGGCCCACTCGATGTCCATCGGGCACTTGTAGTGCTTTTCGATGATCATCGCTTGTTTGGCCAGTTCGCTGACTTCAGCGTCGGTCAGGCAGAAACGCGCGCGTTCGGCCTTGTCGACTTCAACGGTTTTCACCGAGCGACCGGCCTTGGCCTCGTCGCCGTAGATCATCTTGATGGCCTTGCTGCCCAGGTTGCGGCGCAAGATGGCCGGGCGGCCGGCCTCAAGGGTGTGTTTGTGGACGTAGAACTCGTCCGGGTTAACCGCGCCTTGTACGACGGTTTCGCCCAGGCCGTAGGCGCCGGTGATAAACACCACGTCACGGAAACCGGATTCGGTGTCCAGGGTGAACATCACGCCGGCGGTGCCGGTTTCCGAACGCACCATGCGCTGCACACCGGCAGACAAGGCCACCAGCTTGTGGTCGAAACCCTGGTGTACGCGGTAGGAAATAGCGCGGTCATTGAACAGCGAGGCAAACACTTCCTTGGCGGCGCGGATCACGTTTTCAACGCCGCGGATGTTCAGGAAAGTTTCCTGCTGGCCAGCAAAAGAGGCGTCCGGCAAGTCTTCGGCGGTGGCCGAGGAGCGCACGGCAACTGCCATGTCCGGGTTGCCGGCCGACAGTACTGCGAAGGCGGTACGGATTTCTTCGTTGAGCTTCTCGGGGAACTCGGCGTCCATGATCCATTGGCGGATCTGGCTGCCGGTTTTCGCCAGGGCATTGACGTCATCGACGTCCAGGGCGTCCAGCGCGGCGTGGATCTGGGCGTTGAGGCCGCTCAGCTCGAGGAAATCGCGGTAAGCCTGGGCCGTGGTGGCGAAACCACCGGGCACCGACACACCAGCGCCTGCAAGATTACTGATCATCTCGCCGAGGGATGCGTTCTTGCCCCCCACATGCTCTACATCATGGACGCCGAGCTTATCGAGGGAAACTACGTACTCTACCAAGGTGATCTCTCCACTTTCTGTGTTGGAAAAGCTCAGGACGCCGGCGGCTCAGTAGGAGCAAACGCCAGCGCTTGTGGCCTGGACCTGGAAAATAAGTGAGAATGCGGCCCACTGCGGGACGGCAAAATCGCGCCTATCATATCCAAGATTCGCCATCAGCTTAAGGCCCAGGGCTCAAATGAAACGATCTGCTTTCTTTATCTCCGACGGCACCGGCATCACAGCCGAAACATTGGGTCAGAGCCTGCTCGCGCAGTTCGAAAACATTACCTTCGCCAAATTCACGCGGCCTTATATAGACAGCGTGGATAAAGCGCGGGCCATGGTACAACAAATCAATCTGGCGGCTGAAAAAGACGGTTTTCGCCCGATCATTTTCGACACCATCGTCAATCAAGACATTCGTGAGATCCTGGCAACCTCCAATGGTTTCATGATCGACATCTTCTCTACGTTCCTGGCGCCATTGGAACAGGAGCTGAGTGAACATTCCTCCTACTCCGTGGGCAAGTCCCATTCCATTGGCCACAACTCCAACTATATGGAGCGTATCGAGGCGGTGAACTTCGCCCTCGACAACGATGACGGCGCCCGCACCCACTACTATGACAAGGCTGACTTGATCCTGGTGGGCGTGTCTCGGTGCGGCAAAACCCCGACCTGCCTGTACATGGCCATGCAATTCGGTATCCGCGCAGCCAACTACCCGCTCACCGAAGACGACATGGAGCACCTGACGCTGCCTGCCGCCCTGCGTGCGCATTCGCACAAGCTGTTCGGCCTCACCATCGACCCGGACCGTCTTACCGCCATCCGCAACGAGCGCAAGCCCAACAGCCGCTACTCCAGCTATGCCCAGTGCGAGTTCGAGGTGCGCGAAGTGGAAAATCTATTCCGTCGCGAGAATATTGCGCACATCAATTCCACGCATTTTTCGGTGGAAGAGATTTCGGCGAAGATTCTGGTGGAAAAAGGTGTGGAGCGCCGCTTCAAATAGTGGGTGCCTGCACGGCCCCCATCGCAGGCAAGCCAGCTCCCACAAGGGAATGCATTCCAAATGGGGGAGATTCTGGTGGAGATCTGAACTGGCCCCAGCAAGCCAGCTCCCACAGGGGAATGCATTCCAAATGTGGGAGCTGGCTTGCCTGCGATGAACGATAACGCGGTAAACCTGCCTACAGCTGAAACCTGTCACCGCCCTGCCCCAGCGCGGTGGCCAGCGCATCAAAGCCCTCACGCAGCAACTGATCATCGCCTGACGTATTACAAATACTCGCCCGAATAAACTGCGGCACCGCCGTCTGCCCTACGGCAAATGCCTCAGCGGTGGCGATCAGGTAATTATTCTGCTTGAGCTCCGCCTCGATTTCCGACGCACGCCAGGGCTCCGGCACTTCAATCCAGAAGTGCGGGCTGTTGAGGTGAGTGCGGTATTCCAGCCCCACCAGCAGATCACGCACCAGAGCCTTGCGCCGGCTGATCTCGTTGATTTGCTGGCGCAGCAGGTATTCCGCCGTGCCGTTTTCGATCCATTGCGTCGCCAGCTCCAGCGTCACCGGCGTAGCCATCCAGCAGGTCGAGCGCAAGGCCGCCGAAATCCGGCTGACCAATGCCGGTGGCGCATGCACATACCCCACCCGCAGCCCGGCAGACACCGCCTTGCTCAGGCTGCTGATCAAAATCGTACGCTCGGGCGCGAAAAAGCTCAGCGGTGGCGGGCGATCTTCCACCAACACGCCGTGGGCTTCGTCTTCCAGAATCAACAGATTATGCTCGCGGCACACCTTGGCCAGCGCTTCCCGGCGTGCGACCGACAGCACGGCCGTGGTCGGGTTCTGGATCGTCGGGGTGCAGTACAGCGCCGAAACCCGGTGATTACGACAGACTTCATCCAGCGCACCCGGCAGCACGCCTTCGTCATCCATCTCCAGGCCGATCAGCCGTACACCGAGCATACGTGCGGCGGTGATAAGCCCTGGGTAAGTCAGTTGCTCAGTGACCACCGTATCCCCCGCCCGCAGCAACGCCATCATGGCGCAGAGCAGGCCATGCTGGCCGCCGTTGACGCAGATGACCTGCTCGGGAATCGGATGAAAATCGCGCTGCACCAGCCATTGCGCACCGGCCTCGCGGTAGCGCGGCAAACCGGCATCCGGCGTATAGGCGCTGATGTCCTGGAGGAATTTGGCGTTGGTCGACAAGGTTTGGAAGCTCTGGGCCAGAAACACCGTCTCTTGCCCGGGAATGTGCATGTTGCGGCTCATATCGAAGTACTGGCGTGGCTCTTCGCTGACGTTGCGAAAGCCTTCATCACGCTGGCGCTCCATCCCACGCTTGCGCACGAAAGTGCCGTCACCGACACGCGCCACCACTAACCCCAGGCGTTCCAGCTCGCCGTAGGCTCGGCTGATGGTGCCGATGGTCACGCCAAGGTTATCGGAAAGAACCCGATGGGGCGGCAGTTTGCGCCCCGGCTCAATCAAGCCTTCAAGGATGCCCCGCTCCATCACATCGGACAGGCGTTTGTACTTGACGCCCTGACCGCTGGACAACCCCTCACGCATAATTGACACCATGTCAATATTTGTTTTGACAGCCATCATTCGCCCTAATAGTGTGCTTTTACGGGTTCAATCACCGGATGAAACAACTTAATACACAGTCAATATAGAGTTCAATTCCGGCTCAGGGAAGCAATAAACGATGCCAATGTCCGCCGTTCTTGAAAACACTACAAAAACAAAAAATCAGAAACAGTGGTTGGCCGGTCTGGTCACCAGCGTGATGTTTCTCATCGTGTGCCTGAGTTGGGGCACCACCTGGCTGGGCATCAAGATCGCCGTCGAAAGCGTGCCGCCGCTGACGTCCGCCGGGCTGCGCTTTCTGATCGCATTCCCGCTGTTCCTGTGTTTTGCCCTGGTGCGCCGCGAGCCGATCCTGTTCCCGCGCGAAAGCCGCTGGTTCTTCGTATTTGTGACCCTGTCGTACTTCAGCGTTCCCTATTACTTGCTCAACTACGGCGAGATGCATGTGTCGTCCGGCCTCACCGCGCTGCTGTTCAGCTGCATGCCGGTGTTCATCCTGATTTTTTCCGCGCTGTTTTTGCGCGAGCGCATCTACTTTTCCCAGGTGGTCGGCATCGGCATCGGTTTCGGCAGCCTCTACATGATCATCAAGAGCCAGGGCCTGCACCTGGACCACGCCGAATTCTTCGGCGTGCTGGCAATTCTGACCGCCGCGATCATGCATGCCTTGTGCTACGTCATTACCAAACAGAAAGGCAGCGCCATCAGCGTGATTACCTACAACACATTGCCCATCGGCATCGCCGGGTTGATGCTGTTCGTGGCCGGCCTGTGGTTTGAAACACCGACGTTCGAAAACATCACCCTGCGTTCATGGAGTGCCTTGTTCTACTTGGGATTGGTCGCGTCGGTGGGCGGGTTTATCGTGTACTTCATGTTGCTCAAACGTTTGAGCCCGATCATTTTGTCATTCGTGTTCATCATCTTCCCGGTGTTCGCGGTGATCATCGGCGCCTGGTACGAGGGCGTGGAAATTTCCCGTGACCTGATGCTGTACTCGGCCATCCTGCTGGCCGGCTTTGCGATCACCAAGTTGCCAGTTGAAAAACTCCTGGCCAAGAAAAATTGACCCTTAAACCACAACTACAACAACGCGAGAGAAACATGGAAGTCCTCCGCCCCACCGCTCTAGAACAGATCTATGCCCATGCCAGCCGCAGCTACCCGGAAGAATGCTGCGGTTTTGTCTTCGCCGATGGCAGTGTGTACCTGGGCAACAATATCCAGAATGAGCTGCACCACAAGAACCCCGAGATGTACCCGCGCAGCGCGGCCAATGGCTATACCTTTTCGGTGGCCGACACCCTGCTGATGAACAAGGCGTTTCGCAGCGACAACCCGGTGGTGGTGATCTACCACTCCCACCCGGACGTCGGCGCCTATTTCAGTGATGAAGACCAGGACAAGGCACTGTTCCTGGGTGAGCCGATCCACCCCGTCAGCTACCTGGTGGTGGACGTGCGCCAGGGCCAGGCCCTGGGCTCAAAGCTGTTTGCCTGGGATGGCAAGCAATTCGCCCTTAAACCCTTCAACGACCTGCACACGGAGTTGTCCATGAACGCTGTCTCTTTCCCCGATATTCTGGTTCGCGTGGCCAAGCTGCCGGAATCGACCCTTGAGGGCACTGGATCGACATTGCGCGAAGTCATTGAAAACCTCTGCAGCAGCCACCCACAACTGCGCACGCACCTGTTTCATGAAAAGAACAACCAGCTCAAGGAACACTTCCTGTTCACCGCCGAGGAAGAACTGATCGGCGCCGATGAGCAGTTGCCGAAAAAAGCCAGGATCGAAGTGCTGCTGGCCACCTCCGGTGGCATGGACGTGGAGCAACTGAGCAACGAAGAAGTGCAGCGCTACGTACGCCACATCACCCTGCCCGGCGTCGGCAGGGAAGGCCAGTTGAACCTGAAAAAAGCCAAGGTATTGATCATCGGCACCGGCGGCCTGGGTTCGCCCATCAGCCTGTACCTCGCGGCAGCCGGCATCGGCACCCTGGGCCTGGTGGATTTCGATGTGGTCGAGAGCAGCAACCTGCAACGCCAGATCGTGCATGGCAACAGCACCCTGGGCATGCCCAAGGTCGAGTCGGCCAAGCGGCGGCTGCAAGACCTCAACAGCCATATCCAGATCAATGCCCACGACACTGCACTCAACGCCGACAATGCGTTGGAGCTGGTCGGCGCTTATGACCTGGTGATCGACGGCACTGACAACTTCGACACCCGCTACCTGGTCAACGATGCCTGCGTGCAACTGGGCAAGCCGTTGGTGTACGGCGCCATCTACCGCTTCGATGGGCAGATCAGCGTGCTCAACTACAAAGGCGGGCCGTGCTACCGCTGCCTGTTTCCTTCAGCACCGCCGGCCGAGTTGGCACCCAATTGCAGCGCCGGGGGCGTTATCGGTGTGCTGCCGGGTGTGGTCGGGATGATCCAGGCCACCGAAGCGATTAAATTACTCATCGGCATCGGCGAACCGCTGTCGGGCCGCCTGATGCGCTTCGACGCGCTGGCCATGAAGTTCAGCGAGATACGCTTCAAACGCCGTGCCGACTGCCCATGCTGCTCAGACCTGCGCCACAGCGAAAGCGTCGCGCCAGCCGTTTGCGCGGACGCCCTCCCGAGCCAGCCCGCGTTGGCCGAGGAGCGCTACATCAAACCACGCGTGCTCAAGCAACTGCTCGAACACCCACGCAGCGCCGACGTGCTGCTGGATGTGCGCGACGCCAGCGAGCTGGAGGTGTGCAAATTGCCGGGCGTGGTGCATATCCCCCTGGCCGAACTGGATGGGCAGTTGGACAGCCTCAGCCGCGACAATACCCATTACCTGATCTGCTACGCCGGAACCCGCGCCGAGCAAGCGGCCAGCACTCTGCTGGCCGCCGGCTTCGCCAATACCAAAGTCCTGCAGGGCGGCATGAAACATTGGGTTCGCGACGTCGAACCCGACATGCCTTTGTACTGATCCGGGGGCTGAGCGATGTTGCATAACTCTATTCTCGACGTGATCGGCCATACGCCGATCGTGCGCCTGGCGCAGTTTTCCGAAGACCTCGGCATCGAGGTCTACGCCAAGCTCGAATCCCTCAACCCTGGCGGCAGCCACAAGGCGCGTATTGCCCTGGGCATGATCCTCGACGCAGAACGCCGAGGCGTGCTGATTCGCAACTGCGGGCAAACCATCATCGAGCCCAGCGGCGGCAATACCGGCATTGGCCTGGTGATGGCCGGCAATGTGCTGGGCTACAAAGTGGTGCTGGTGATCCCTGACAACTACAGCCCCGAAAAACAGAAACTGCTGCGTTTATACGGCGCCAAGGTGGTGCTGTCGGACAGCCGTCTGGGCAACAACTCCCACGGCGAAAAGTGCATGGAACTGCAGTTGGAAAACCCCAACTTCGTGATGCTCAACCAGCAGCGTAATGGCGCCAACCCGCAGACTCACCGCGACACCACCGCACCGGAAATCCTCCGCGCGTTCGGCGAGCAGCGGGTGGACTACTTCGTCAGCGGCATCGGCACCGGTGGCCATATCACCGGCATCGGCGAAACCCTCAAGGCAGCCTGGCCCGCGATGCGCATCATGGGTGTGGAACCGGAGGAGTGCGACCTGCTCAAGGACCAGCACGCGCCGCACCATATTCAGGGCCTGTCGATCGGCTTGATCCCGAGCATTCTTAACGTGGGTGTACTGGACGGCATGCTCAAGGTCTCACGCCTGGCGTGCCTCGACATGATGAAACGCATCATGCGCACCGACGCCATCAGCTTGGGTTTGTCTTCGGCCGCCAACATGGTTGCCATTGCCCAACTCGCTCCCGAACTCCCGCCTGAAACGGTGGTGTTGACCATGGTCTACGACAATGCCGATAGCTACCTGCCCAATTTCGAATAATCGGTTTTTCAACCATCCAGACTGTGGGGGTGCCTCCATGGGGGGCTTTATCGACATGCAACAGCTGCACGATGAGTTGCTCACTCACCTCATCCAGACCCTGACGCCTGCGCAGATGAAGCAGTTGGAGCCGCATTTGGCGCCATTGATCCAGAATGCCGCCCAGGCCGTGGCAGAGGACTTGATTGCCTATGCCTATCGCGACCCGGCGTCCCGTGGGCGTGGCGAACTGATCCTGGAATCCTACGCGTCGTTCAAGGCAGTGCTGTTCTACCGGCTGGCACACTTGGTGTGGAATTTTCCCGACCCGGCCAACGGTGTGTTTTCACGCATGGCTCTCAAGCTCAGCAACCAGGGCAAAATCCTCTCCGGCGCCGAAATCCACCCCGCAGCCCGCATTGGCCGGCGCTTTGTGCTGGATCACGGCTTCGGCACCGTGATCGGCGAAACCTGCGAGATCGGTAACGATTGCTACATCCTCTGCGGCGTGACCCTCGGCGCCCGAGGCATTGCCAATAATCCGGACGGCAAACGCCACCCGCGCCTGGGCAATAACGTCGAGGTCGGCTCCGGCGCCCGTGTGCTGGGCTATGTGCTGATTGGCGACAACGTGTTTATCAGCCCTTCGTGTGTGATCACCCAGGATGTGCCGGCGGGCACCAAGGTCAAGGTGGTCAACCAGATCCAATTACAAAAGAATGCCGAATCGGATCACAGCAATTACCTGGGGGCTTTCGCGCTGGATGAGCGTTTGCACGTGGTTGGCGAAGTCAGCGCCAGCCACAAGGTCACGGTGCTGGATGCCGACTTTCACCCTTTGCAGGGGCTGCTGCTGGAGCCCACGGTGAAGGAGCGCCATCACTTGCAGTTTCGTCTGCGTCGCCTGGATACCGGCGACCATCTGCCACGCTTGCCGCTGAACCTGAAAGTCTGTGGCCCCGAATTTGAGATCACCCTGCTCTCCCCGCCTGGCTTGAGCGCAATGGTGCGTCACCTGCTGCAAGCCAGCCCACTGATCGTCGGAGGTTGAACATGTCCGTGCATACCATGGAAACCCTGGCGCTGTTTGACAGCGCGCCCTACCAGAACGCCTTCAGCGCCCGGGTGATTGCCGTCAGTGAACAAGGCATTGCCCTGGAACACACGCTGTTCTACCCCACCGGCGGTGGGCAACCGGGCGACACCGGGCACCTGACCCTGGCCGACGGCACGCGGGTCAACGTGACCGGCACCGTGCGCGACCCGGTGTTGCGCTCGATCATCTGGCACCAGGTTGAACACTGCCCCGAGCAATTGACGGCGGGCGTGCAGGTGGATGCCGGCCTGGATTGGGAACGGCGCTACCAGCACATGAAGATGCACACCTGCCTGCACCTGCTGTGCTCGATCATTGATGCGCCCGTCACCGGCTGCAGCATCAGCGCAGACAAAGGCCGCCTGGATTTCGATTTACCGGAAATGACCCTCGACAAGGACAGCATCACCCGCGACCTTAATGCCTTGATCGAACAAGCCCATGCCGTGAAGACCCTGTCGATGCCCGCCTCGGAATACTCGACCCTGCTGCAGATCACCCGCACCCAGGCGGTGGCGCCACCGGTCATCCAGGGCTCGGTGCGGGTAATAGAAATCGCCGGGATCGATATCCAGCCGTGCGGTGGCACCCACGTGATCAATACCGAAGAAATCGGCCGGGTGTTCTGCGAAAAAATCGAGAAGAAGAGCAAGCATAACCGCCGGGTGATCCTGCGGTTTGAGGGATAAAGCACGCGAGTCGGCCAAGCGTGGGCGCTGGAGACCCACGCTTGCCGAAGTGAAGCCAAGCCTTACTGCTTCGCCTCGTCAAGGTGCTTTTTCAACACTTGAACCTGTTCCTCAAGCAATGAAATTTGTGTGCTGTAGTAGGACTTCATCTCAGCAATACCCGCTTCGATATTAGCGTTGTCCACCCTGAATTGATCAGCGGTGGGCAGTGCCTGCGTGGGTGACTCGTTGGTCGGATCTGCCGGCTCATCGCTGGTGGTCATAATGGACTTATCCGCTGGCGCCGTTGGCGCCTGGGTTTCAGGTTTGGTCATCGTCTTGACGTGCTCAGTCATACTTTTAAGCTCCTTGCCCAACGCTTCAAAGGCCTCTTTCATCTGCTGCATGAGCTCGCCGATATCATCGCGCAACTGCGTATTTAGCTTGAGCGCCTCCTCAAGCTCTTGATCCTGGGCAACTTCAGTTGTCCGAGCGTCTTGAACAACCTGCTTAACCGACTCTTGAGGTGTTTGAGGCAGTTCTACGGGGGCCTCGTCGGTGTCTTTGCATGGAGCACTCAGTTGCTCACGCAGTTCGACAATATCGTTTTTAAGATTGACGATTTTCTCCTGGCACTCGGTGATAAACGCCTTGAAGTCGATCAGGAGCTGGTTATTTTTACCCAACAACTCCAGGGTCTCAGCCTGTGGGCCGACCTTATGCAATTGCGGCTGGTTAACGAGGGTGTTGTGGCTCGAAAACTGACCGCGTTGCTCTGCCGTCACGGGCGGCCGAGGAGCTGCAGCATCGCCCTGTGTGTCGACACCCGTTGAGGTATCGGCCATGTTTTTCTGACGAAGGGGCTGCGAATATTGCGACGCCTCGTAGCCCGTTGGGGAGTTCGTTTGTGGCCGGGTATTTACGCTATTCATAGGGTGCTTTCTCAAATCCAGACAGTGCTGAGTTGTGGGTTGGCAGAGACTTGCTGCGGCAAGTGATCTGACCCATTGATTGGCATTTATCTGAAAGCGGTTCCCGGGATACAGGATGTGTGGGTAGCTAATTATGTCGGCAGCTCAATCAGTCTTTTCCTGAAGGTTGATCAACGCAGGCAAAACCGGTGCCCAAGCCGCAGTTCGTACAGGAAACTGACAGCAAATTTATGTGCTTGTAACATTCAGAAACGTACAATCCCGCCAGCAATGCATCGTTGCCCCTGACTCACGAAAACAGCGCCCGTCCCTCCCGGTGGGGCATTCGTGCAGCAGCTAAGCTCACTCCCATTACGCCCCTGAACCTGAACGCTGCAGGACTGAATGCCTATGAACAAAGTGTTCCGCGATTACCTGCCGGCATCCACCCTGCGCTTACTGCCCAACCGCTGGGACCTGGTCGCGCTGCCGCTGGTGATCGGCTTTCTGCTGTTTTTCTCCCTTACCGCGCGGGAAACCTGGGCGCCCATCGCCACGTTGCAGAGTGAAGTCATTTCCCTCGACCCGGCCAACCTGCCGGAATACGCGATGCGCACCACGATGCGCATGCTCGCGGCCATGGTCGCGGCGCTGGTTTTTACCCTGCTGTACGGCACCCTGGCCGCCAAAAGCCGACGTGCTGAAAAGCTGCTGGTGCCGGTGCTCGATATCCTGCAATCGGTGCCAGTGCTCGGCTACATCTCATTCACGGTGACGTTCTTTCTGCTGCTGTTCCCTGGGCGCGTGCTCGGCGCCGAGCTCGCGGCGATCTTTGCGATCTTCACCAGCCAGGCCTGGAACATGACGTTCAGCTTCTATCAGTCGCTGCGCATGCTGCCCCACGATTTGGTAGAGGTGTCGACCAACCTGCGGCTTTCCGGCTGGCAGAAATTCTGGAAGCTCGATGTGCCGTTCGCCATGCCGGGGCTGGTGTGGAACATGATGATGAGCATGTCCGGCGGCTGGTTCTTCGTGGTTGCCTCCGAAGCCATCACCGTCGGCGACAAGACCATCACCCTGCCGGGCGTAGGTTCGTACCTGGCCTTGGCGATCGCCCAGAAAGACCTGCACGCCGTGGGTTACGTGATTTTGGCGATGATTGTGGTGATCCTGCTGTACGACCAGTTGCTGTTCCGCCCGTTGGTGGCCTGGGCTGACAAGTTCCGCATGGAAACCACCGCGTCCCAGGGCGCTGCGCCACAATCCTGGCTGCTGAACCTGATCCAGCGCACGCGCATCGTGCAACGCAGTCTGCGCCCTATTACCCGCACCTTCAGCCGGATCGGCAACAAACGCTTCAGCCTGGCGGGCGGTGCGCTCAAGGCGTTGCCGGCAGAAACACCGGCGGCGTCAAAAGTGATCGACTGGGTGTGGGGCACGTTGATTGCGTTGCTGGCCGCGTATGCGCTGTACCACATCGTGCAATACGTCGGCACCGAAGTGACCTTCGCCGAAGTCGGCCACGTGTTTGTACTGGGCCTGATCACCTTGCTACGCGTGGCCGGGCTGATTCTGATCGCCTCGCTGATCTGGGTGCCTTTAGGCGTAATGATCGGCTTGCGCCCTGCACTGGCGGAAAAAATCCAGCCGCTGGCACAGTTTCTCGCGGCTTTCCCGGCGAACCTGCTGTTCCCGGTGTTTGTGATCGTGATCCTGCACTACAACCTCAACCCGGATATCTGGCTGAGCCCGCTGATCGTGCTGGGCACCCAGTGGTACATCCTGTTCAACGTGATTGCCGGCGCCAGTGCCTTCCCCAATGACTTCAAGGAAGCCGCCGCCAACTTCCGCATCCGTGGCTGGCTGTGGTGGCGCAAGGTGATGCTGCCGGGGATCTTCCCCTATTACGTCACCGGCGCCATTACCGCCTCGGGCGGTGCCTGGAACGCCAGCATCGTGTCCGAGTACGTGTCCTGGGGCCAGGACAATGTGGTCGCCCATGGGCTGGGCGCCTACATCGCGCAAACCACCGCGGCCGGCGACTTCCCGAAAATTGCCCTGGGCGTGGTGGTGATGTCGATCTTCGTGGTGGCGTTCAACCGCGCAGTCTGGCGGCCGATGTACGCCATCGCTGAAAACAAACTTCGTCTGAATTGATGGGATTCGCCGTGATGACTACCTACACCGAAAACACTGCCGATACCCCGCAAATCTACTCGCTGAAAAACGTCAACCGGGTGTTCGGCAAAGGTAAAGACGAGCTGCAAGTGCTCAGCGGCGTCGACCTGAGCCTGCACGAGGGTGAGATCGTCGGCATGCTTGGCCGTTCCGGCTCGGGTAAATCCACCTTGCTGCGCATCATCGCCGGGCTGATCCAGCCATCATCCGGCGAAGTCCGCTACAACGGCGCGCCGCTCAACGGCCCGGCCGAAGGTGTGGCCATGGTGTTCCAGACCTTTGCCCTGTTCCCCTGGCTTACCGTGCTGGAAAACGTCGAAGCCGGCCTGCAAGCCTTGCAAGTCGAGCGCAAGGAAACCCGCCGGCGCGCCTTGGCCGCCATCGACTTGATCGGCCTCGACGGGTTTGAAAACGCTTACCCGCGCGAACTCTCCGGCGGCATGCGCCAGCGCGTGGGGTTTGCCCGTGGCCTGGTGGTCAACCCGACGCTGTTGCTGATGGACGAGCCCTTCTCGGCCCTTGACGTGCTCACCGCCGAGACGTTGCGCACTGACTTGCTCGACCTGTGGAGCGGCAAACAGCTGCCGATCAAGTCGATCCTGATCGTGACCCACAACATCGAAGAAGCGGTGCTGATGTGCGACCGTATTCTGGTGCTGTCATCCAACCCCGGCCGCGTGGTCGCCGAGATCAAGGTGCCGTTCGCGCACCCGCGCAACCGCCTGGACCCTACGTTCCGGCAAATGGTCGACGACATCTACGCACTGATGACCGACCGACGCAGCGCCGATGCCAGCCGTGGCATACCCGAGCTGAAAATGGGCAGCCTGCTGCCGGAGGTATCCACCAACCTGATGGCCGGCCTGATCGAAACCCTGGCCGCCGAGCCTTACAACGGCCACGCCGGCTTACCGACCGTGGCCGAACGGCGCTTGCTGGAAGTCGATGACCTGTTCCCGGTGGCCGAGATGCTCGAGCATTTGGGTTTCGCTGAACTCAAGGGCGCGGACATCACCCTCACCGAGGCCGGCAAGCTGTTCGCCGACTACGGCACGCAAGAGCGCAAAACCCTGTTCGCCGAGCACTTGATCAAACACGTGCCTCTGGCCGCGCGGATTCATCAAGTGTTGCTTGAACGCAGCGGGCACCGTGCGCCACGGGTGCGTTTTGAGCAGGAGCTGGAAGACTCGATGACCGAAGCCTTTGTGGAGAAAACCCTGGAAAGCGTGGTGGCGTGGGGGCGTTATGCGGAGATTTTCTCCTATGACGACCATACCGAGACATTCAGCCTGGATGATGTGGAAGGCAGTATGTAATGGACCAAGTGGGAGCTGGCTTTTGTGGGAGCTGGCTTGCC
>NZ_VBVZ01000189.1 GCF_005863185.1 Pseudomonas edaphica | reverse complement strand
AACCTGATCAACGATATTCTGGATATTTCCAAGGTCGAAGCCGGCAAGCTGGAAATGCGCCCGGAAAACTCCAGCGTGGCGCGCCTGGTCGATGGCCTGCGCGGGATGTTCGAGCCGCTGGCGGCTGACCGCAAGCTGGGCTTCCAGGTGGACATTCAAGCGGATGCGCCGCTGATGCTGTTCACCGACCGCCAGCGCCTGGAGCAGATCCTCAAGAACCTGCTGTCCAACGCGGTCAAGTTTACCGAGCAGGGTGATGTCAGCCTGTCGGTATCCCGTGCAGCAGGGGAGGGCGTAGCCTTTACCGTGCGCGACTCGGGCATTGGCATCGCGCCAGACCAGCAGGAAAGTATCTTCGAAGCCTTCCGCCAGGCCGATGGCACCACCAACCGCCGTTACGGCGGCACCGGGCTGGGCCTGTCGATCTCCCGTGATCTGGCGACCTTGCTCGGCGGCTATATCAGCGTGACCAGCGAACCGGGCAAGGGCAGCGTATTCACCCTGGTACTGCCGGAGCAATATGTAGAGCGCGAGGAAGGTGCCGCGCCGATCGAGCCGCCGCGCCAAGTGGTGGCGGCACCTGCACCCAAGCCCATCGCGATCTCACCGCTGCCGGTGGCCGATGCCAAGCAGATTCCGCGCTTTGCCGACGACCGGGACAAGGCACCGTTCGCTACCCGCTGCATCCTGGTGGTGGAAGATGAACCCAATTTCGCCCGCATCCTTTACGACCTGGCCCACGAACTGGGCTACAACTGCCTGGTCGCCCACGGCGCAGACGAAGGCTACAGTCTGGCCGAGGAGTACATCCCGGACGCGATTCTGCTGGACATGCGCCTGCCCGACCATTCCGGGCTGACCGTGTTGCAACGCCTCAAGGAGCACGCCAATACCCGCCACATTCCCGTGCATGTGATCTCCGTTGAAGACCGCGTCGAAGCCGCCATGCACATGGGCGCCATCGGTTATGCGGTGAAGCCGACCACCCGCGAAGAGCTCAAGGACGTGTTTGCGCGCCTGGAAGCCAAGCTGACCCAGAAGGTCAAGCGCGTGTTGCTGGTGGAGGACGATGACCTGCAGCGCGACAGCATTGCCCGCCTGATCGGCGACGATGACATCGAAATCACCGACGTCGGCTACGCGCAGGCCGCCTTGGACCTGCTGCGCACTAACGTCTACGACTGTATGATCATCGACCTCAAGCTGCCGGACATGCTCGGCAATGAGCTGCTCAAGCGCATGGCCACCGAGGATATCTGCTCGTTCCCGCCGGTGATCGTCTACACCGGGCGTAACCTGACCCGCGACGAAGAAGCCGAGCTGCGCAAGTATTCGCGCTCGATCATCATCAAAGGCGCGCGCTCACCTGAACGCTTGCTGGACGAAGTGACACTGTTTCTGCACAAAGTCGAATCCCAGCTGTCCCATGACCGCCAGAAGATGCTCAAGACCGCCCGCAGCCGCGACAAGGTCTTCGAGGGGCGCAAGATCCTGCTGGTCGACGACGATGTGCGCAACATCTTCGCCCTGACCAGTGCCCTGGAGCACAAAGGCGCGGTGGTGGTGATCGGGCGTAACGGTCATGAAGCCATCGACAAACTCAATGAAGTCGAGGACATCGACCTGGTGCTGATGGACGTAATGATGCCGGAGATGGACGGTTACGAGGCGACTGCCTTGATCCGCCAGGACCCACGCTGGAAGAAACTGCCGATTATTGCAGTGACGGCCAAAGCCATGAAGGACGATCAGGAACGCTGCCTGGCGGCGGGCTCCAACGATTACCTGGCCAAGCCGATTGACCTGGACCGGCTGTTCTCGCTGATTCGCGTATGGCTGCCAAAGATGGAACGCATTTAAGTGGAGCAAGTTTTCTTGGAAAAAAGCAGCGACATTGAGCTGCGCCTGCTGATTGAGGCAATTTACCTCAAGTACAGCTACGACTTTCGCGACTATTCCGGCGCGTCCGTCAAGCGCCGCGTGGCCCACGCACTGCGCCAGTTCGATTGCGCGACCATTTCTGCGCTGCAGGAGCGGGTGCTGCATGATCCGACGGCGTTCATGCAGTTGCTGCAGTTTCTGACGATCCCGGTGAGCGAGATGTTTCGCGACCCCTCGCACTTTCTGGCGATTCGCCGGGAAGTGGTGCCGCTGCTCAAGACCTACCCGTCGATCAAAATCTGGATCGCCGGGTGCAGCACGGGCGAGGAGGTGTACTCCATGGCGATCCTGCTGCGCGAAGAGGGTTTGCTGGAGCGCACCATCATTTACGCCACGGACATCAACCCGGCGTCCCTGGACAAAGCCAAGCAAGGGATTTTCTCCCTGGAGAACGTGCGTGCGTACACTGCCAATTATCAGCAGGCGGGCGGCCAACGTTCATTTGCCGACTACTACACAGCGGCTTACGATTACGCGATCTTCGACAAGACGCTGCGCGAGAACGTAACCTTTGCCGATCACAGCCTGGCAACCGATAGCGTCTTCTCAGAAACTCAGTTAATTTCATGCCGTAACGTATTGATTTATTTCAATAAAAAGTTACAGGATCGAGCGTTTGGGTTGTTTCATGAATCGCTGTGCCATCGCGGCTTCCTGGTGCTGGGCAGTAAGGAAACCCTGGATTTCTCCGCCTACAGCAAGCAATTCGAACCCTTGGTCAAACAGGAACGGATCTACCGAAAATCATGAGCGAGGCCGCAACTAACCCGCCACGCGGGATTGAAGCCATCGTCGTCGGCGCCTCCGCCGGCGGTGTTGAGGCGTTGCTGACGATTTTTGGTACGTTGCCTGACACCTTCAGTTTGCCGATTATTGCCGTGTTGCACCTGCCGGATGAGCGCCGCAGCCAGCTGGCCGAAGTCTTTGCGCGGCGCCTGAGCATTCCGGTGCAAGAAGCACGCGACAAGGAAACGATTACGCCAGGCACCCTGTATTTCGCCGGCCCCGGCTATCACCTGTCGGTAGAAAGCGACCGTAGCCTGTCGATGAGCCAGGAAGACCGCGTGCACCATTCGCGGCCGGCCATCGATTACCTGTTCGCCTCGGCTGCCGACACCTACGGCAACAGCCTGCTGGCGATTCTGCTGACCGGCGCCAACCAGGATGGCGCGCGTGGCCTTGCCCACGTCAAAGACTCGGGAGGCACCACCATCGTCCAAGAGCCCACAGAAGCACGTATCGCCGTGATGCCCTTGGCGGCGCTGGCCTTGCACACACCTGATCATATTCTCACCTTGAGCCGGATTGGCTCACTGCTGGCTTCCCTGGAATCTTCCCCATGTTAAGTACTGTCCAGGCCAAACTGCTGATCGTCGACGATCTGCCGGAAAACCTGCTGGCCCTTGAGGCGCTGATCAAGCGCGAAGATCGGCAGGTTTTCAAGGCCTTGAGCGCTGACGAGGCCTTGTCACTGTTGCTGGAGCATGAGTTCGCCATGGCGATTCTCGATGTGCAGATGCCCGGCATGAACGGTTTCGAGCTGGCCGAACTGATGCGCGGCACCGAAAAGACCAAGAACATCCCGATTGTGTTCGTCAGCGCCGCCGGCCGCGAACTCAACTATGCCTTCAAAGGCTATGAAAGCGGTGCGGTGGATTTTTTGCACAAGCCGCTGGATATCCATGCGGTGAAAAGCAAGGTCAATGTGTTCGTCGACTTGTACCGCCAGAGCAAGGCCATGAAACAGCAGGTCGAAGCCCTGGAGCGCAGCCGCCGCGAGCAGGAGCTGCTGCTGACGCGCCTGCAGGCCACCCAGGCGGAGCTTGAGCAGGCCGTGCGCATGCGTGACGACTTCATGTCGATCGTCGCTCACGAAGTGCGCACACCGCTTAACGGGCTGATCCTGGAAACGCAGCTGCGCAAGATGCACCTGGCTCGGGATAACGCCGCCGCGTTTACCCTGGACAAGATGCACGCCATGGTTGACCGCGACGAGCGCCAGATCCAGAGCCTTATCCGCCTGATCGAGGACATGCTCGACGTGTCGCGCATCCGCACCGGCAAACTGTCGATTCGCCCGGCGCGCTTTGACCTGGCGCAACTGGTGCGCAACCTGGTGAAAAACTTCGCCCCGCAAGTGGCATCCGCCGGTTCTTCGATGCACCTGGTTGCCGATGAACCTGTGGAGGGCAATTGGGATGAGTTCCGTATTGAGCAAGTGGTCACCAACCTGCTCACCAACGCTTTGCGTTACGGTGCCAAAAGCCCAGTGGATGTGCGTGTGTACACCGAGCACGGTGAGGCGCGCGTCGAGGTGCGTGACCGTGGCATCGGCATCAGCGCAGACAACCAGAAGCGCATTTTCCAGCAATTCGAACGCGTTTCGGCCAGCCATGTAGCGGCAGGCCTGGGCTTGGGGCTGTTTATTTCCGAGCAGATCGTGACGGCCCATGGCGGCACCATCGAGGTGGAAAGCCAGATAGGCGAGGGCGCGTTGTTCAGGGTGTGCCTGCCACTTGGCGAGCCGCAATGAAATCAATCGTCGCCTCGACGCAACCTCTGCGTGACCCCATGGTCGTACTTGCAGCAACTGACCGGACAAAGGCTTCCCATGAGTGAAGATGCACAAGATGTCGTACTGATCGTCGAAGACGACGAATCCATTATGTTTGTGCTGGGTGAATACCTGGCAGGCCTGGGCTACCGGGTGCTGAAGGCGATCGATGGGGAGCAGGCCTTCGAGATTCTGGCGACCAAGCCGCACCTGGACCTGATGGTCACGGATTACCGCCTGCCGGGCGGGATTTCCGGGGTGCAGATCGCTGAGCCTGCGATCAAGCTGCGACCTGAATTGAAAGTGATCTTTATCAGCGGTTACCCGCAAGAAATACTCGACTGCAACAGCCCGATCACGCGCAACGCGCCAATCCTGGCCAAGCCGTTTGATCTGGATACCTTGCAAGAGCATATCCAGCGCCTGCTGGCCTGAAGCAATAGGGCTGCCTCGCAGCAGCCCTATTGCTTGATCATCTCACGCACCTTGGCCGTCAGCAGGTCGAAGGTGAACGGCTTGGTGATCAGTTGCATCCCTGGGTCCAGGAACCCGCCGCGCACCGCCGCATGCTCGGCGTAGCCAGTGATAAACAATACCTTGAGCTCCGGGCGCAATTGCCGCCCGATTTCTGCCAGCTGCCGCCCGTTCATGCCGGGCAAGCCCACATCACTGATCAACAGGTCAATGCGTTGGTCGGATTCGATGATCGGCACGGCGGTATTGGCATCGCCAGCCTCGACAAAGGCATAGCCCAATTCCTTGAGCACTGCGCTGACCAGTACGCGTACGGCGGCGTCGTCTTCGACGATCAATACCGTCTCACCGGCATTGGCGAATGGCAGCAGTGCCGGGTTGGTGACGGCGTCCGCGACGCGCTCCCCGATAAAACGCGGCAGGAACAGGCTGACTGTCGTGCCCTTGCCGACTTCACTATGGATGGTGACATGGCCATGGGATTGGCGGGCAAAGCCGTAGATCATCGACAAGCCGAGGCCGGTGCCCTGGCCGATCGGCTTGGTCGTGAAGAACGGGTCGAAGACGCGGCCCAACAGACTTTCGGGAATACCACAGCCGGTGTCGCTGACGCTCAGTTCCACGTAATCGCCTGGCAGCAAGGTGCCATAGGCGGCCGTGAACACATTGTCGAGGTGGCGGTTGGTGGTCTCAACGGTCAGGCTACCGCCGCTGGGCATGGCATCGCGCGCATTGATCACCAGGTTGAGCAGGGCGCTTTCCAGCTGATTGGGGTCGGCCTCGGCGGTCCAGAGTTCATCGGTCAGACGCATGTCCAAGGCGATGCTTTCATTGATACTGCGTTGCAACAGTTCGCCCATGGAGCTGACCAACTGGTTGATCTCCACCGGCTTGGAGTCCAGCGACTGGCGACGTGAGAACGCAAGCAGGCGATGGGTCAGGCCGGCGGCGCGGTTGGCCGAGGTGACACCCAGGTCAATCAGACTGTCCAGATCGTCCAGTTTTCCACGCGCGACCCGCCTGCGCAGCAACTCCAGGCTGCCGATAATACCGGTAAGCATGTTGTTGAAGTCATGGGCGATACCGCCGGTCAACTGGCCGACAGCCTCCATTTTCTGTGACTGGCGCAAGGCTTCTTCGTTGTTGCGCAATTGCGCTGTGCGTTCTTCAACCTGCTGCTCAAGGGTTTCCAAAGTGCTTTGCAGGCGCTGCTCGCTCTCGCTCAAATCAACCAGGCGGTCACGGGCCTCGTATTGGCGGCGCCGCCCACGCAGTGCCGCGCTCACCAGACTGATCAGGGTTACCGGGTGGAAAGGGCGCTCCAGAAAGGTCACGTTGCCCAGCAGGCCACTCAGGTGGGATGAGCCGTTCTGTTCACGGCCGCCATGGTGGGTCATCAGCACGATGGGCAAATCGGACCAGGCCGGCTGCTCATGCAGGTAATGCAGCAGGGGCTCCAGATCGACACCGCGCAGGGCTTCAGCGGCAATCAACAACATACCGACGCCTTGCCCAAGTGCTTCGCAGAGTTCAGTCAGGTTCCCGGCAACCATGCCGGTGTAGCCGGCTTCCTCGAGCATCATCAGCGCCAGGGAGCCGTCACGGCCCAGTGGCGCGAGAATAATTGCGCGCTCGGAGACGGGAGAAAGGCCGGTCACACGCCCTCTTCCTTGAGCAGTGGGGAACCGGCGCCCATATAAGTCGGGATACCGCGCAGTACGCCCTGGAAGTTGTCGAGCGGCTCGCCCACTGTCAAACCACTGCCGCCGATACGGTATTCACGAATGGTGGACTCGTGGCTGCCGGTACGTTTCTTGATGATCGAAATGGCCCGGCGGACCTTGCCGAGTGCTTCGAAATAACGCAACAGGATCACGGTATCAGCCAGGTAAGTAATATCGACGGGGGCCTGCATGTCGCCTACCAACCCATGTTGGGCCACCGTCATGAACGTCGCCGCGCCGCGACGGTTCAGGTACAGCAGCAACTCGTGCATATGCAGGATCAGAGAGTTTTCCTCAGGCATCGCTGCCTGGTAGCCGTTGATACTGTCGATGACCACGGTCTTGATCCCACGTTCATCGACGCAACGCCTGACTCGGTGGGAGAACTCGCCTGGCGACAGCTCTGCCGCGTCCACCTGCTCGATCAGCAGGTTACCGGTGTCTTGCAGCGCGGCGAGGTCGATACCCATATTTTTCATGCGTTCGAACAACAGGCCCAGCTCTTCATCGAAAATAAACAGCGCAGCTTTTTCACCACGCGCCACTGCGGCGGCGGCAAATATCATCGAGATCAACGATTTGCCGGTACCGGCCGGGCCGAGGATAAGCGTGCTGGAGCCGGTTTCTACGCCGCCGCCCATCAAGGCGTCCATTTCACGGATGCCACTGCTCAAAGTCTGACGCACGTAACCACCACGATGCTCGGCGGCCACCAGGCGCGGGAACACGTGGATGCCGTCTTGCATGATGGTGAAGTCGTGAAAGCCACCACGGTATTTCTGGCCACGGTACTTCACCACGCGGATGCGGCGGCGTTCAGCGCCGTAGGTGGGCGTCAACTCTTCCAGGCGAATCACGCCGTGGGCCACGCTGTGCACGGTTTTATCCAGGGATTCGGTGGTCAGGTCGTCAAGCAGCAGGACGGTGGCGTCGTAGCGCACAAAGTAGTGTTTGATCGCCAGGATCTGGCGGCGATAGCGCAGCGAGCTTTGGGCCAGCAGGCGGATTTCCGAAAGGCTGTCGACCACCACGCGAGTGGGCTTGATCCGTTCCACCACTTCAAAAATCTGCCGGGTTGCCTCACCCAGTTCCAGGTCGGAGGAATACAGCAGGCTTTGCTGGTGCTCGGCGTTGAGCAGGCTTTCCGGTGGGGTCAGCTCGAAGATGTGAATGTTGTCGTCCAGGTCCCAGCCGTGGGACTTGGCGCCCTGACGCAACTCGCGTTCGGTTTCTGACAGGGTGATGTACAAGGATCGCTCACCGTTTTTCGCGCCGGCTTGCAGAAAGTGCAGCGCTACGGTGGTTTTCCCGGTGCCGGGTTCGCCTTCCAGCAGGAACAGGTGGCTGCGTGATAGCCCCCCGGAAAGAATGTCATCAAGACCTTCGATGCCGGTGGCCGCCTTTTCACTGAACAGCTCTTTGGATGTAGACAAGAAGTGCCCTCGGGTCACGTACAAGTAAAGGGAGGCGCGTCGGCTTGGACGCGCCATATTTACTTGACCGTAGCGGGTTGTGGCGGTTCAACCTGTCGTATAAATCGTTGGATGGGTCGTTGGTGTGTATATCCGTTGCTGCGGTAACGGCCGCTTAGGGTTCCGCTCTTACAGCGGGTCACTTTTGTAAAGACACAAAAGTAACCAAAAAGTCTTCGCCCCAACACTCGGTGCCTCGCTTTGGCTCGGCATGCCCTCACTCCGGCTTGAATCCGTGGGCCGCCGCGATGGGCCATCCTTGGCCCAGCGCGGCTAACCCGGCGTCCTGCCGGGTTACCCACGGATTCAAGCCTGCGTTCGGCCATCGTGGTTAACGGGGCGTCTCAGATCAAAAGCAGATCAAGATCAAAAGCAGAGCACGGCGGCCTGAAAGCCGACCTGAGTGGTTGAAGCAAGAGCCAGATCAAGTGCAAAGCAAAAGCCTATCTGAATACACTGAAGAGTTGCTTTTCTGTGGGAGCTGGCTTGCCTGCGATGCAGACACCTCGGTACATCAGGCACACTGAGTTGATGCTATCGCAGGCAAGCCAGCTCCCACATTAGACTGAGTATGGCTTTGCTGTTGCTGTTGCTGTTGCTCCGGCTCTTACATCCTTTTCGATGACGAAGTCAGCGGTCTTTTGATCTGCGCTTTTGATCTTGATCTGAAATCGCCCCGTCAAACACGATGGCCGGAATCTGACAGTGATTTGGGGGGTAAACCGGCAGGGATGCCGGTTTAGCCGCGCTGGGCCAAGGATGGCCCATCGCGGCGGCCCCCCAAATCACTGGCGGATTGCGGGCATGCCGAGCCTAAGCGAGGCACCGAGTGGTGGGGCACAGACCTTTTGGTTACTTTTGTGTCTTTACAAAAGTGACCCGCTGTAAGAGCGGAACCATAGGCCGCCGTTACCGCAGCAACGGCTATGCACCCAGCGCTCCTGCACCCCCCAGATCTCATCCCCCTCACCAGCATTTGCTTTGCGGTTTGGCGACTGCCAGGCTATAAACCCGCCAAATGTCCACCGAGAAGCGACAATGAACCCCTTCGAAGACATGCGCCTGTTTTGCCAAGTCATGGAGTCCGGCAGCTTCACCGCGGCCGCCGAGCAATTGGGCCTGTCCAAGCAGTTCGTCAGCCGCCGCCTGATCCAGCTGGAAGAGCGCCTCGGCGTGCGCCTGCTCAACCGCTCTACACGCCGATTGGACGTCACCCCACTGGGCCAGAGTTATTACGAGTCGGCTTTGCGCCTGCTCGGTGAAGTCGAGCAAGTAGAGCAGGGCATCGCCGGCCAGAATAGCGAACCGCGGGGCACGATTCGGCTCAGCGCGCCGTTGTCGTTTGCCATGGCCCATCTGGGCTGCCTGTTGCCGCAGTTCCTGCAACGCCACCCGCAGGTGTCGGTGGAAGTTGACTTGAGTGATCGCCCGGTGGACCTGATCGGCGAGGGCTACGACCTGGTCTTGCGCATCGGCACGCTGGAAGACTCAACCCTGATTGCCCGGCGCATCGCCAGTGTGCAGCGAGTGTATTGCGCCAGCCCTGATTACCTCGCTGCCAAGGGTACGCCGCTCAGGCCTGAAGACCTGGCCGACCACGACTGCCTGCCCTACGGCCATGGCCGCCAAGTGCAATGGCGCTTCAAAGGCAAGTTGCAGGCGCTCAGCGTCAGTGGACGCATGCGCGTAAACAATGGCGAGTTGCTGCGCGACACTGCGATCGCCGGGTTGGGCGTCACTTATTTGCCGACCTTTATCGTCGCCGAGGCCTTGAAGGACGGGCGTTTGGTGACGTTGCTGGATGACTTCGCCCCCGAGGCCCTGACGCTCTCGGCGGTCTATCCACAGCACCGGCAAAGTTCGCGGCCAGTGCAGGCGCTGGTGGAGTTTTTGCGCGAACGCCTGGCCAGCGGTTGCTGACCCACACGCATCTATTGTGAAGACTGGCTTATGTGGGAGCTGGCTTGCCTGCGATAGCATCACCTTGGTGTGACTGACACACCGAGGTG
>NZ_VBVZ01000188.1 GCF_005863185.1 Pseudomonas edaphica | reverse complement strand
GCGTTACTCGGCCTGGAAGCACCGGACGCGATCTTTATCGGCGGCGGCGTCACCCGCGACGGTGTGCTCGACACCTGCTGGCAGCACCTGCGCCCTGGTGGGCGTTTGGTCGCCAATGCGGTGACCCTGCAAAGCGAAATGACCTTGATGGCGTGGCGCGCGCAACATGGCGGCGAGCTGACGCGCATCCATGTGGCCCAGGCCCAGCCGCTGGGTGAGTTCGACACCTGGCGCCAGGCGCTGCCGATCACCTTGCTGGACGTGGTCAAGCCGCTATGAAACGCATCCTGTTGTTGGGCGGCGTCACCGAAGCGCTGGCCATCGCCCGCACGCTGGGGCCGGAGCATATCTATAGCCTGGCTGGGGTTGGGCGCGTGCCCACTGACCTCACCTGCCAAGTGCGCGTCGGCGGCTACGGTGGGCATGCAGGCTTGGCGCAATTTGTGCGCGATGAGCAGATCAGCCTGATCCTCGATGCCACCCACCCGTACGCGGCGCAGATCAGCCAGAACGCTGCCACGGCGGCAAAAATGTGCGGCATTCCCTGCTGGGCGTTGCGGCGCCCGGCGTGGCAGCCGCAGGCGGGTGATGACTGGCGCGAGGTGGGGGATTGGGCTGAGCTGATCGAAGCCTTGAAACCCTTCAAACGTCCGTTGTTCACCTTGGGGCGTGAGCCGTTGCAGCACCTTGACGAAATCCCCGCCGATCAATTCTGGACGCTGCGCGCACTGGATGTATATCCGGGCAATGAGCGCTGTGAAGTCATCGGCGCGCGTGGGCCGTTTCTGATTGAGGACGAGCGCGCGTTGTTTGAACGGCGTGGAATTGATGTGTTGATCAGCAAGAACAGCGGCAGTGCGGCGACCGAGCCGAAGCTGGAAGTGGCACGCGAGCTCGGGGTGCCGGTGTTGGTGTTGAAGCGGCCGGTGTTGGCCGGGGTGGATCGAGAGCTTTTGTCGCCCGCAGAAACAATCGATTCATTGGCAGATTTTCTTCGATAGATCAGGATCGTTCGCAGCCTCTGGCAATTCTATTTGTTACCTCAAGGGACGGCGATGAACCAACAATACGAAGTGCTACACTCCAAGAATAATTCAAGCCAGACTCAATTATATTCAGGAGCTGACATGATAGAAGTTAAAGAGGCCGTACAAGTCGCCAAGGCGGCAGCAAACGACTTCCTCGGGCAAGAAACGGAATTGCAAGACCTCATGCTTGAGGAAGTCGAGCTAAATTCAAGCGGTAAAACATGGGTAATCACGTTGGGCTTTAATGTTCCAACCCCTGATAAATATGAAAGGTTAGGCGCGTCCTTAGCCGGACGAATGCAGACCAGGAAATACAAAACATTCATCATCGACGCGGAGACAGGTGAGTTCCGCTCCATGAAGATCCGCGAAGTATGATAGATGCCTATATCAAGCAGTACCGTAGAAAGGGAATTATAGTCGACACCAACTTGCTACTCCTGGCGCTGATAGGTGGAACGCCCAGCGTTGTAGAGTTCAAGAGAACTCGGGGCTATACCAATGAAGACTACCGCCTTTTGCTCACCATGATTGATCAGTTCGAAAGACTTGTTTCCACGCCTCACATTCTTGCAGAAGTCAGCAACCTGACAAATGGATTGTACGGGAGCAAGTTGCACGATTTTTACGCGACATTAAAAAACTCACTTTCAACAATTATTGAAATTCACTCCCCAGCCTTGGACATAAGTCGCGATTATGAGCTGTCGCCCTACGGCCTTACTGATGTCGGAATTATCGCACTCGCTAAAGATAACTATCTAGTTTTGACTGATGACCTTAGAGTCGCCGGCTTTGCTCACCAACATTGCGTCGATGTTGTGAATTTCAACCATATACGGGAAGCAAGTTGGGAGTTCTAAACCAATAGACGATCACTCCCACGCACGAGCGCAGGAACGATCGGTCATAGGACTGTTAACTACTCGCGACTGTCGGCCGCCTTGCACCTTCCTGCACCCGGTCAGCCAGCAACTGCGCCAGCTCAATCAACTGCGCAACGCCCAGCAATTCCTCTCGCTTCGGGCCATCCAGGTCAAACGCAAGGTCGCAACTCAGCGCATTAGCCGAGGCGAGTGTTTCGCTGAGGTTGACCAGCAGGTCTTCGGTGCTGATTCCGTCGGCTACGGTGAATAGCCGTACGGGGGGATTTGGGGTGGGTTTGATCATTGTGAATTTCCTTAATCTAAATGGAGCCGCCACTGATCGCCGCGATGCGATAGAGGGTGGCAGCTGTGCGCAGGTTCGCGGACCGGAGATTAAGGAAACCGGCATACCCGAAGGTATCCCGCGCACAGCCACCATAGCGCCGCACAGTAGACGATAAAAAAGCGTCAACTGAAAGGAGGCAATGCTTAATCAATCCGGGCCGCGACGCCCGACCGCTGCGTGTGCAGCGGCGTACACAGACTAGAGTTCCACCTTCCTAGGGACAACCTTAAATCCCTGTCGGACGTTTCCGTAGACGACCACTACACTTAGGTTATGTAGAGGCTCAACTAGAAGCGGCCTACATGAGCAGGGCATTGCTCGTGCAATCAGCAAGCTCAACACCAAGCCATAGCCAAACACACACCAAACTGTGGGAGCTGGCTTGCCTGCGATAGCATCGCCTCAGTACTGCAGGAAAACCGAGTTGTCCGCATCGCAGGCAAGCCAGCTCCCACAGGGTTCAGCGTCACGCTGGAGATCGCGACCCGTCGGTAAAATTGGCAATCCGTGGTTCCCGGCTATCATGAAGGCAACCACTGCGACACCAAACCACACCGCCGCTTTTTACTTATGCCCCCCGATCAGGCTAAATACCCACCTGATCGCTTAACCCTACGGATTGTCCGCCATGGCCCGTCAACGCTTTGCAATTGTGTGGATCGCCTGCTTTGCAGTGCTGTTCAACGCCTTTGCCATGCCGCTGGCCAGCGCGATGCAACAGTCGCAAGACCCCGTGCAGCAATTGCTGTGGGGCAGTTTCTGTTCCTCCAATGGCGCCAGCCTCAAGACCATTGCCTTGGGCAAGTTGGACATCCCGACGCCGCCCCAGGAAGATCATTCCGCCATGCAGCATTGCTGGTGTTGCTCGGGCTCACCGCCATTAGTGGCGTTGCCGGGGCATGTGCCGCAGCTGTATGTCACACGTTTTGATGCCGTGCCGGGCCTGTCGCCGCCCGCACTGCAAGCCCCTACCCCGCGCCAGCAATGGCCGAGTCTTAACCCCCGCGCCTCTCCAACGGTCTGATTTCTTCGCAAGTGAACTGCGTTTAGAACCGTTCTGGAGAACTGCCATGCTTAAATCTTCCCTGCTGCTGGCTGCATTGTTGCTGCCGGTGTTCAGTGCTGCCAATGCCGATGACTACAAGGCCGGCAGCCTGCTGGTCAGCGATCCCTGGTCCCAGGAATTGCCGCCGAATGCGCCGACTGTCGCTGCCTATTTTGTGATTCATAACCAGGGCGAAAGCGCTGATCGTTTGCTTAGCGTCGACACGCCTGTGGCGGCCAAAGCCGAGCTGCATGAGCATGTGATGCAGGGCGATTTGATGAAGATGCAAAAGGTGGAAACCGTTGCCGTACCGGCCAAAGGTGATCTGACCTTCGCACCGATGGCCTACCACGTGATGCTGCTGGACCTGAAAGACCGCAGCCAACTGCGCGACGGCCAACACTTCCCACTCACCCTGAACTTCGAAAAAGCCGGCCCGGTGCAGGTTCAGGTCTCGGTACAAAAAGCGCCGCCGATGGCCGGCCACGAGCATATGCACGCCCAATAGGCCAACGTAAATGGGCGCCCCTCGCGCCAGGTTGTCGCCACACCGCCGCAGGCCCATGAGCCTGGCGCGCGGCAGTTGGATCAGCCTGTTCGCCATGTTGATGATTTTTATCGGTCCGCTGATTTCCCAAGCGATGCCGATGGATCATCACGCCGGTATGTCGATGCAAATGTCCATGGACATGCCGTCGACCAGCCATGGCGAGCACACGCCAGCTCCCAGCGAACACCACGCCCTCTGGGCAAAGTGCGGTTATTGCGACCTGCTCTTCAGTTGCCCGGCCCTGCCCGGCAGCATCTCCCATGTCAGCCTCGGCACCCCGCCACCGGCGAATGCCCTGACGCCCGCCACCCGCCTGGGCCACGCCCGGCAGAGCATCTTCCCTGGCGCCCGCAGCCGCGCCCCGCCTATCGCTTCGTAAGCACTTCACAGCATCACTTCACACCGGCCGACTTTAGACAGACAGCCGCAGGCTGCTGGCCGTGTTGTTTACGATTGATTGATGGAATTTGTCATGTCCAGGTTTTCTGCTGACTCCCGATTGGGATGTACCCCCGTTCTCGCCGTTCTGTGTGGCGCGCTGTTGGCACCACACGCGCAGGCTGAAGATCACGAGTTGAGCCCCACGGTGATCACCGCAATCGCCCCCAGCTCACCGCTGACCGTTGTCACCAACCCCAAAGACCCACGCCAACCGGTGCCCGCCAGCGATGGCGGCGACTACCTCAAGACCATCCCCGGCTTCGCGCTGGTGCGCAACGGTGGCACCAATGGCGACCCGGTGCTGCGCGGTATGTTCGGTTCACGCCTGAATATCCTCACCAATGGCGGCATGATGCTCGGCGCCTGCCCAGGGCGGATGGACGCGCCCACCTCGTATATTTCGCCGGAAACCTACGACAAGCTCACCGTGATCAAAGGCCCGCAAACCGTGCTCTGGGGGCCTGGCGCGTCAGCCGGCACCATCCTGTTCGAGCGTGAGCCCGAGCAATTCGGCGAGCTGGGCACACGGGTCAATGCCAGTGTGCTGGCCGGCTCCAACGGGCGCTTCGACAAGGTGGTCGATGCCGCTGCCGGTGGGCCTTTGGGCTATGTGAGGGTGATCGGCAATCAGGCCCACGCCGATGATTACAAGGACGGCAGTAACAACACCGTCGCCTCGCGCTACGACAAGTGGAATGGCGACGTGGCCGTCGGTTTCACCCCCGATGCCGACACCCTGCTGGAGCTCACTGCCGGCCGTGGCGATGGCGAAGCGCGCTACGCCGGGCGCGGCATGGATGGCTCGCAGTTTCTGCGCGAAAGCCTGGGGCTGCGGTTTGAAAAGTCCAATATCGGTGAGGTACTGGATAAGGTCGAAGCGCAGGTCTACTACAACTACGCCGACCATGTGATGGACAACTACAGCCTGCGTACGCCGTCGGGCACCGGCATGATGGCCGGGCCGATGGCCTCCAACGTCGACCGCCGCACCCTCGGTGCACGCATCAAGGCGACCTGGCGCTGGGCCGATGTGCAACTGATCAGCGGCCTGGATGCGCAGACCAACGAGCATCGCCAGCGCAGCAGCATGGGCATCGACACCTACAAGGAACTGCCACGGGTCAAGGATGCCAATTTCCACAACTACGGCGTGTTCAGCGAGCTGACCTGGTACGCCGCCGACCGCGATCGGCTGATCACCGGCGCCCGCCTGGACCGCGCCTCGGCCAAGGATTTCCGCCAGACCACCGGTTCGGGAATGATGTCGCGCCCCAACCCGACCGCCGACAACACTCGCGCTGAAACCTTGCCATCGGGCTTTGTGCGTTATGAGCACGACCTGGCCGACACACCCACCACCGTCTACGCAGGGCTCGGGCATTCGGAGCGTTTCCCGGATTATTGGGAGCTGTTTTCGCCCAACACCGGCGCGGTCGGTTCGGTAAATGCCTTCGACGGCGTGAAGCCGGAGAAAACCACCCAACTCGACTTCGGTGCGCAGTACAAAACCGCCGACCTTGAAGCCTGGGCCTCGGGCTATATCGGCCGGGTGCAGGACTTTATCCTGTTCGACTACAAGCCCGGCATGATGGGTACCACGTCCCAGGCCCGCAATGTCGACGCGCGCATCATGGGCGGTGAACTGGGCGCAGCGTACAAACTGACCCAGCACTGGAAAGCCGACGCCAGCCTCGCCTACGCCTGGGGCAAGAACACCAGCGACGGCAAGGCGCTGCCGCAGATGCCACCGCTGGACGCGCGTTTGGGCCTCACCTACAGCCAGGACGACTGGAGCGCCGGCGCCTTGTGGCGTGTGGTCGCGGCGCAAAACCGCATCGACCAGAACAAGGGCAACGTGGTCGGCAAGGACTTCGACAAAAGCAGCGGTTTTGGCGTGTTCTCGCTGAACGCGGCGTACCGCATCAATAAAAACTTCAAGGTCAGCACGGGCGTCGACAACCTGTTCGGCAAAGCCTATGCCGAGCATTTGAACCTGGCGGGTAACGCAGGCTTCGGCTACCCGGCCAACGACCCGCAAGCCATCAAGGAGCCGGGGCGTACGCTCTGGACCAAAGTCGACATGAGCTTCTAAAAGCATCGCGGGCAAGCCCGCTCCCACAGGGAAATGCATTCCAAATGTGGGAGCTGGCTTGCCTGCGATAGCGGCCTGACAGACAAAAAATATCTAAAGCCTTGCGGAGCCTAATGATGACCACCCCAAAAATTTCCTTCTACAACCTGGCCTGGCGCTGGCACTTCTACGCCGGCCTCTTCGTCGCCCCGTTCATGGTGCTGCTGGCCCTCACCGGCATCATCTACCTGTTCAAACCCCAGCTCGACCCGCTGATGTACGGCAACCTGCTCAACGTGCAAAGCGCCGAGCACGCCCTCAGCGCCGACGAACAACTGCAACGCGCCCAGGCAGCTTTTCCCCAGGGCAAAATCAGCAAATACCTGCCACCCGCCGACGCCACCAGCAGCGCGCAATTCGTGATGCACAACGATGGCCGTGAAGTGACGGTGTTCGTCGACCCGTATCGCGGCACCGTCCTCGGTGAACAGGATGCCCAATACAACCTGCAAGCCATCGCCCGCGCACTGCATGGCGAGTTGATGATCGGCACTGTGGGGGATCGCCTGGTGGAACTCGCCGCCGGTTGGGGCGTGATGCTGGTGGTGTCGGGCGTGTACCTGTGGTGGCCACGCGGCAAGTCTTCGGCGGGCGTGTTGTGGCCACGGTTCAACAGCCGTGGCCGAGTGTTTTGGCGCGATATGCATGCGGTCGCCGGTTTCTGGGGCGCGGCATTTTTGCTGGTGATGCTGCTCAGCGGCATGACCTGGACCGGCTTCTGGGGCAAACAATACGCCGAGCTGTGGAATAAGTTTCCCGCCGCGATGTGGAACAACGTGCCGCAGTCCAACCAGCAAGCGCGCAGCCTCAATACGGCCAGCCAGCAGACTGTGCCGTGGGCAATGGAGAACACGCCAATGCCCATGTCCGGCGACCACGCCGAACATATGAACCACGGTGCGATGCATTCAGGCCCTGCCGCGCCGACTGTACGCCTGCAACAAGTGGTCGACCTGGCCAACGCGCGCAAGGTCGAACCCGGCTACAGCATCACGTTCCCGACCACCGCCGAAGGCGTGTTCACCGTCGCGGTGTTCGCCAACGACCCACGCAATGACGCGACCCTGCATGTGGATCAGTACACCGGAAAAGTGCTCGCCGATGTCCGCTGGGAACACTACAACCTCGTCGCACGCGCCACCGAAACCGGTGTAATGCTGCATGAAGGCAAGATGTTCGGCTGGATCAATCAACTGATCGTGCTGGTGATTTGCCTGATGATTTTACTCAGCGCGGTGAGTGGCGTGGTGATCTGGTGGAAGCGTCGCCCACACGGTGGGTTGGGGGTGCCGCCGTTGCGCCATGACCTGCCGAAGTGGAAAACCGCGATGGTGATCATGTTCGCGCTGGCGATCATTTTCCCGTTGGTGGGTGCATCGCTGATCGTGGTGTGGGCGCTGGATCGCCTGGTGCTGGCGCGCCTTTTCAACCAACGTGAATCGGCCTCAGGTTCTGCATGAAGCAGGCGAGATGCCCACGGCAGAGGCCTTCTGTAGCCTTGCGCGACTTTTGTCGCGCAGCCAATAAGTGTTAACTTATAACACTTTCTGCGTTATCGTTGCTCGCCGCGCCCTGCGGTGAGCACCCCTCTCAAGAAGCGATTGATCGACCGATGAACAAGTACCTCGCGTCCGGCCTGTGCCTGCTCGCCCTGCATAACAGCGCCCAGGCCCTGACTCTGCCCGCCAGCCCCGTGACCGCGCCCGCCGTGGATGACGAGCGCGTTGACCTGAACACGCCGACCACCGCCGGTTCGCGCTTGAACCTCACGGCCTTGCAAACCCCGGGCAGTGTCGAGAGCCAGACCGGCGAAAAAATCCGCGAGCGCGGCGACGCCAGTGTGCAGGACGCCATCTCCCGCGCCACCGGCATCAGCCGCACCGGCTCGCCGGGCGACGGCGGCACGTCGTTGCAGGCCCGTGGTTTTACCGGGCAGAGTTCGGTGCTGCAGCTGTACGACGGGCAGCGCATGTTCGACGGCGCAGGCACGTCCACCTTCCCGGTGGACACCTGGTCGGTTGAGCGCGTGGATGTGCTGCGCGGCCCGGCCTCGGTGATGTACGGCCAGGGCGCCACCGGCGCGGTGATCAATACGATTGCGAAGAAGCCGTTCACCGGCGAAATCGAAAACCATGTGCGCCTGGGCTACGGTTCCTATGACCGCCAACAGCAAGCGCTGGACAGCGGCGGCTCGCTGACTGACACACTGAGCTACCGCCTGAACGTCAACCGCCTGCGCAGCAACGGTTTCATCGCACGCGGCGACTCCGCCAGCGATTTCGTCAGCGGCGCGCTGCGCTGGCAGCCGGCCGACACCCTGAGCTTCACCCTGGCCCACGACTATGGCGACCAGAGCCCGCAGAACTACTACGGCACGCCACTGATCAACGGCCAGTTGCACAAAGGCCTGCGCGACAAGAACTACAACGTCAGCGACGACAAACAGCACTACAACGACCAGTGGACGCGCCTGACCAGCGAGTGGCAGATCAACGACAACGTCACCGCCACCAACGAGCTGTCGTACCTGAAAAACCAGCGCCGCTGGCAGAACGCCGAGAGCTACAACTTTGTGAATGGCGGTTTGGTGCGCCAGGACTACCTGGGCATCAAGCACAACCAGGAACAGGTCGGTGACCGCCAGACGTTCACGTTTAAACACACACTGTTCGGCCTCGACAGCCAGACGGTGACAGGCGTTGAGTACAATCGTATTCGCTTCCGCCTGGCCAGTAACGCGCCGTTTAACGACGTGCCAGGCGGCGGCCAGCCGGTGGATATTCAGCATCCGGTGCCACAGCCGTTTGAAAGCAGCAGCCCATTCATCCCCCAAGCGGTCACCACCACCAAACAACTCGCAGCCTTCGCCGAAAACCGCCTGCAATTGACCGACAAACTCTCGCTGATCACTGGCGCACGCCGCGACTACCTGCACATCGATAGCAATGATCTGACGGCTGCGAACACAGATTCCGACAAGACCCTGACCGGCAGCAACTGGAAAGCCGGCCTGGTCTACGCGATCACACCGAGCACTTCGGTCTACGGCCAGTACGCCACCAGCACCGACGGTGTCGGCAGCCTGATCAGCCTGAGCCCGAGCCAGCAGCAGTTTGGTTTGTCCACCGCCAAACAGGCCGAAATCGGCTTCAAGCAGGCGTTCTGGGACTCGCGTGGTGAATGGACCCTGGCGGCCTATCACATCGTCAAAAAGAAACTGCTGGTGAGCATCCCCGGCACCACCCTCAAGGAGCAAGTCGGCCAGCAATCCTCCAACGGCCTGGAAGCCAGCCTGGACCTGCAACTGCCCAACGCCTGGCAGCTGCAAGCCAATGCGGCCATTGTGCGGGCGCAGTACGACGACTTTTCCGAAGTGGTCAACGGCCAGGCTGTTTCCCGCGACGGCAACCGCCCGGTGGACGTGCCCAACCGCACCGCCAACCTGTGGTTGAGCAAGGCGGTGACCGATGACATTCGCGCTGGTGCCGGTGTGCGTTACGTCAGCGCCCGTTATGCCGACACCGCCAACAGCAGCGAAGTGCCGAGCTACACCGTGGCCGACGCCAGCGTATCGTGGAGGGCCATGCGCAATACCACCCTGGGCCTTGAGCTGAACAACCTGTTCAACCGCACCTACGCCGTCAGCCAGTACAACAACGGCCAACAGTGGATACTGGGTGAGCCGCGCTCGTTCTTCGTCACGGCGGACTACACCTTCTAACCGAAACACATGGACTAGTGTGGGAGCTGGCTTGCCTGCGATAGCGGTCTGCCTGATAC
>NZ_VBVZ01000187.1 GCF_005863185.1 Pseudomonas edaphica | reverse complement strand
GGGTGCTGCTGGGGCCGATCACCGGTTCATGATCGGGTAAGTAACCTTCGGTGCCGCTCCAGGTACGAATCGCCTGGGCACCCTTGAGAAACGGGTACAGTTCGCCGGCATTGCGCAGAATCTCCAAAACTGCCGCTTGCCCAGGGCGCGCCGTCAGCGGGCCAAGGGCAAAACCACGGCCGCCGCCGAGGATGCAATTGCCACGGGCGACCTGCCGTGCATAAATCCCGCCGCCTTCAACGCCGGTGCTCACGTTCATCACCACTGGCAGCGGCTCGGTCACCAGCATCGCCGGGTGTGCCGAGGTAATCGGCACCGGCTCGCCAAATTGCGCGGCAACCGTACCGGCCCAGGCCCCCGCGCAGTTCAGCAACCACGGCGCGTGTAGGTGCAGGCCATTGGCGCAGCGCACCTGGAAGTACTGGCCGTCATGTTCGATCTGAGTCACTTCGGCCTGCTCGTGCACCGCCGCGCCAAGGCGCTGCGCCGCACGAGCGAAAGCGGGCGACACCAGGCGCGGGTTGGCATGCCCGTCTTCAGGGCACAGCGAGGCGCCCACCGCGATATCCCCGACCCAAGGGAAGCGAGCGCGCAGTTCGGTGTAATCCAACAACTGCAAGCCCAGGCCAAAGCCACGGGTCTGTTCGGCATAGGCTTGCAGCGCGGCGAAATCCGCATGGCTGCGCGCCAGTTTCAAATGCCCGGAGCGCACGTACTCGCCGTCGATGCCGATCAACCCCGGCAGGTCGGCCCACAGTTCATGGGCGCGTTGTGACAGTGGCAGTTGATGCAAGGGGCGGCCCTGGCGGCGCACCCCGCCGTAATTCACGCCGCTGGAGTGCGAGCCGCAAAAGTCCCGTTCCACCAGGGCTACACGCTGGCCTTTTTGCGCGAGCATCAACGCCGCCGAGGCGCCGACGATGCCGCCACCCAACACGATCACGTCGATCATGGCTGCACCTGCACACCAAACGGCAGCGGCTTGATCGGCGCCTGACCGCGCAGGCGGCCAACGTCGTGTATGGCGCGACCGCTGCGCTCGGCCACAATCTCTGCTGCCGCCAGGCCACACATGCGGCCCTGGCAGCGGCCCATGCCGACCCGGCAGTGGGCTTTGACCCGGTTGATTTCCCAGTGACCTTCATCGACGACGGCGCGCACGTCGCCGACGCTGACTTCTTCGCAGCGGCACAGGATTAACTCATCCGGCGCCTGTGCAGCCCATTGCTCGGGGAAAGGGAACGCAGTTTCCAGCCCATGGCGAAAGCGCTGGATACCCGCCAGTTGCTGCTCAAGCAGCGCTGGGCGAAGCGGATCGATGGCGACGCCTGAATCTTCCAGTACCGCCAACGCCGCCCGTTCACCGGCCATCTGCGCGGCATCGGCGCCCATGATCCCGGCACCGTCGCCCGCCAGGTACACGCCGCTGACGCTGCTGCGCCCGGCACTGTCGCGTTGTGGCAGCCAGGCGCGATTCAAAGGGTTCCAGGCAAACTCACAGCCGAGCAAATCCGCCAGTTGCGTCTCGCTGCGCAGCGCATGGGCGAACGCCACGGCATCGCATTCCACTACGTGCTTATCCCAGCGGATGCCACGCACCCGTTGCTCGCCGTCGATTTGCTGGAGCGTCGCGCCCTGATACACGGGAACCCCATGGGCAGTGAGCCAGGCACGGTAATAAATGCCTTTGGCCAGGGTCGCCGGTTGCCCCAGCAGCGCCGGCAAAGCACGGCACTGGGCACTGAACGGCGCGCTGTCGAGCACCGCCACCACCTTGGCCCCGGCCTTGGCGTATTGGTACGCGACCAGATACAGCAACGGCCCGCTGCCACACAACGCCACGCGTTCTCCGATGGCGCAGCCCTGGTATTTCAACGCGATTTGCGCAGCGCCAAGGCTGTAGACACCAGGCAAGGTCCAGCCGGGCACCGGCAGAATGCGGTCGGTGGCGCCGGTGGCGACGATAATCTGCGCGTACTCCACGCTTTCGGCGTAGCCGTTAGTCAACATATCCAGGCGACCGTCCTCGGCATTCCACACCAGGGTTTCGGGCCGGTAGTCGATCAGCGGCGCCAACTCATCCAGTGTGCGGTGTACGGCCGTAGCCTTGCCCGCCTCAAAGCCATACAGTTGCTTGGCCGAGCGCTGAAAATTAGCCGGTTGGCGCCGGTAAATCTGCCCGCCGCCGCGCAGGCTTTCATCCACCAGGCAAGGCTTGACGCCATGGTCGAGTAAGGTGCGCGCCGCGCTGATGCCCGCCGGGCCTGCGCCGACAATCACGATCGGTTTCATGCCTGACGCCCCGGATCGCGGCTGATCGCCTGGCCCTCTTGCAGCAGCGTCGAGCAAGCCCGCACACGGCGCCCAGCCGCCAGCCGCACCCAGCAGTCCTGGCACGCGCCCATCAGGCAGAAACCGGCGCGGCGTTCGGCGCTGAAATCGCTGCCGCGCAGGTGCTCGGCGCAGGTCAATATGGCGGTGAGCAACGTGTCGCCCAGCAAACCGGTGGCCGGTTGCCCGTCGAGGGTGAAGGCCAGGGCAGGGCGCCGGGTTTCGGCCAAGCGTTTGAACAAGGCCATCAATGTTTCCCCACCAGTACGCGGTCCAGGCCATACACCCGGTCGAGCAGGATCATGGTGGCTGCGGTGAGTGCAATGACCAGCGCCGAGACCGCCGCCATCATCGGGTCGATGGACTCGGTGGCGTACACGTACATGCGCACCGGCAGGGTTTGCGTGGCTGGCGAGCTGACAAAAATAGACAGCGTCACTTCATCGAAACTGTTGATGAACGCCAGCAACCAGCCGCCGGCCACGCCCGGCAGAATCATCGGTAAGGTGATTTGACGGAACAGCGTGAAGCGCCCGGCACCCAGCGATTCGGCGGCTTGCTCGGCACTGCGATCAATCCCGATGGCCGCCGCCAGCACCAGGCGCAGCACATACGGCGTGATGATCACCACGTGCGCCAGCATCAGCCAGGTGAAGCTGCCATTGACGCCCATCAGCGCAAACAGGCGCAGCATCGCCACGCCCAGCACCAGGTGCGGAATGATGATAGGCGAGAGGAACAACGCACTGAAAAAGTTGCGCCCCGGGAACTGATAGCGGCTGATCGCCAAGGCGGCGGGCACTGCAATCAACGTGGCCAATGTGGCGGCGGTAAACGCCAGGATCAGGCTGTTGTAGAACGCCTGGATAAAGTCGGCACGCTCGAACACCGCGCGAAACCAGCGCAGCGAAAAGCCCGAGGTGGGCAGGCTCAAGGTGTTTTCCGGGGTGAAGGCCACCAGGCACACCACCACCAGCGGCGCCATCATGAACAGCACCACCACACCATGAAAACCGAGGGCCAAAGGACCGTTTCTGGACATGCGCTTAAACCCCCAGGGACTTTTTGTAGCGGCCTTCGACCATGCGGTTCCAGCTCAGCATGATCAGCAAATTGACCAACAGCAGCACCACCGCAATGGTCGCGCCCATGGGCCAGTTGAGTTCCGAGAGGTACTGGTCGTACACCACGGTGGCGACCATTTTCAGGCGGCGTCCGCCGAGCAGGCCGGGGATCGCAAACGAACTGGCGGCCAAGCCGAACACGATCAAGGTGCCGGACAGCACGCCCGGCATCACTTGCGGCAATACGATCTTGCGCATCACCGTGGCCTGGCTTGCGCCCAGCGACAACGCCGCCTGTTCCGCCGACGGGTCGAGCTTTTGCAGCGAGGTCCATACCGGGATGATCATGAACGGCAGCATCACGTGCACCAAGGCGATCACCACGGCGAACGGCGTGTACAGCAGCTTCACCGGGCGCCCGCCGAGGAATTGGATGACTTGGTTGACCAGCCCATCGGCGCCGAGCAACAAGCTCCAGCCGAAGGCGCGCACCACCACCGAAATCAGCAGCGGCGTGAGGATCAAAATCAAAAAGATTGAGCGCCACGGCGTGCCCATACGGCTGAGGATGTAGGCTTCGGGTACGCCGATCACCACGCACAGCAGGGTCACCAGGGCGCTGATCCAGAAGGTGCGCCAGAAGATCTCGTAGAAGTACGCATCGCTGAACAGCGACAGGTAGTGGGCAAAGGTCCACTCACCAGCCTTCACGCCCACCTGGTAGTCGAACACGTTGAACGACAGCACCAGGGTCATGAGCAGCGGCAGGATCAGCAGGCCGCTGAACAGCAGCAGCGCCGGCAGCGATAACAGATAACCGCGGCTCATGCGCGCACCTCATCGGCCGCCAGCACACGCAGCAATTCGGCGTGCCAGTCCAGGCCCACCGGCGCGCCGCAGCCGAGCGGCGCGCTGCCGTCATTGCTGCGTACCACGGTAATTTCGCCCAGAGACGTTTGGATGCGGTAGAGCCATTGGCTGCCGAAGAAATAACTGTCGAGTACCTTGCCCTGCAGGCGGCCTGCGCCGGCATCCACCAGCTGGATTTTTTCCGGGCGCAGGCTCAGGACCAGTTCGCCTTTGCCGCCGACAAGACGCACTTGCGCAGTGCCGAATTCGTCATAGTCACCGGCCAGCAGGTTGGCCTTGCCGACAAAGTCCGAGATAAACCGCGTACGTGGGTGTTCGTAGAGCTTGTAGGGCGCGTCGATCTGGGTCACGCGCCCGGCCTGCATCACCACCACGCGGTCGCTGATCGACAGCGCTTCGGCCTGATCGTGGGTGACCATCAAGGTGGTGATGCCCACGGCGCACTGGATGCGGCGGATTTCAAACTGCATTTCTTCGCGCAGGTTGGCATCGAGGTTGGACAGTGGCTCATCGAGCAGCAGCACGGGCGGCTCGATCACCAGCGCACGCGCCAGGGCCACACGTTGGCGCTGGCCGCCGGACAATTCACGCGGGTAGCGCTCGGCGTGCGGGGCCAGGCGCACCAGTTCCAACACGGTTTTGACTTTGCTGGCGATTTCGGCGGCCGGCACTTTGCGCATCTTCAGGCCGAAGGCCACGTTGTCACGCACGCTCATGTGCGGGAACAACGCATAGCTCTGGAATACCACGCCCAAGCCACGGCTGGCGGGTTTGGCGTGGGTGATGTCGCGGCCGTCGAGCAGGATCTGCCCGCCGCTCACGTCCACAAAACCGGCGATCATTTGCAGCGTGGTGGTTTTGCCGCAGCCCGAAGGGCCGAGCAGGGAAACGAACTCGCCTTTTTCCACCGCAAGGTCGGTGGCGACCACAGCGTCGACGGCGCCGTAGCGTTTGCTCAAGGCGTTGAGTTGGAGAAAAGCCATGTCTGCGTTCCACCTTATTTGAGACGCGTCGAAACGCGCTTTTTTGTTTTGGGCAGATGCGAAAAGAGTGTTGCGGGTGCGTTGGCGCTCGATCTCACGTCGGCTGCTCGTTGTTGTTCATTTCGCCCCTGTGGACGCAGATTAGGACGAAGACTAGGATGGGCGGAAGATGGAATTTCACTGAACGGACTATTATTTTCAATTTTATTCATTCACCAGAATGTATACCGAGATTAAGTGTTATGAATTCCACTGAACGGAATGAAAACGGTAAGGAAGTCGGCGCTGGGAGCGTCTCTCGGCTGTTTGCGTTATTGCGCACGTTGGGCGAAGTGCCCGAAGGCGGTGAGCGCGTGACTCAGCTCGCGCAGCAAGTCGGGCTGTCGCAACCCACCACGCACCGGCTGCTACGCAGCCTGATGGAGGAGGGCATGGTTGAGCAGGATGCGCGCAGTAAGCGCTATCGCCTGAGCCTGGAGTTCTTCGCCCTGGCGGCCAACGCGGGTAAGACTGGTAATTTGCGCGATCTGGTGCGCCCGAGCATGTTGCGCCTGAGTGCTTCATTGGGCGATTCGCTGTTTTTGCTGGCGCGCAGCGGCTTTGATGCGATCTGCCTGGACCGCAGCGAAGGGCCGTATCCGATTCGCACCTTCACTGGCGATATCGGCGGGCGCGTGGCGCTCGGCGTGGGGCAGGGCAGCCTGGCGATTCTGGCGTTCTTGCCGGAGGAGGAGCGTGAGACGGTGATTCGCTACAACCTGCCACGCCTCAAGGATTTTCACCTGTATGACGAGGTGTTGTTGCGCTCCGAGGTCGAGAATGTGCGGCGTCTGGGTTATGCGGCGCGTAACACCGGCGTGCTCGAAGGCATGGCCGGGTTGGCGGTGCCGATTCTGAATCGCGACGGGCACGCGGTGGCGGCGCTGAGTGTGGCGACCATCAGTGACCGCTTGGGGCCGAGCCGGTTGCCGATGGTGGTGGAGTTGCTCAAGCGCGAAGCGGCGGCGATCGGGCCACGGATCAACCCGTTTGATCCGACGTTGCGTCGGCCGTCGCAGACCTTTGGTGGCTAGCTCATCTCAACGCAATGAAGATCCGCTTTTGTGTGAGAGCTGGCTTGCCTGCGATGGCGGTAAACCAGTCGCCGAAGATGCAAGCTGCCAAATCGCAATCGCAGGCAAGCCAGCTCCCACAGGTTCAGGTTGCAGCTAACGCGACAAGTGTGTGGCCGCGCCGACGGTTTTTACCGCATCGGTTTGCGGATTATTGAAATACAGTTAATATAATCCGGGTAAAATAAATATCGCCCGGGTAATAATCAATGCCTATTCAAAATACAGCAGTCTGCACTGCCTTTGTCCGTCACCAACGCGTGGCAGCCGGCGCCTATTCCCAGGTGGCCGAAGCGCTGGCGGGCCTTGACCTGCCCACCGGCAGTTTCCTGGTCTTCGACGATGCCACCGGCACCCAGGTCGATTATCCGTGGCCTGCGGATTATGCGCCTGTCCAAGCGGCACCGGCCCAAGTCGATGAAGCCCCTCCCGCGACGCCTTCGGTCGGGCGTCCCAAGCTGGGCGTGGTTGCGCGGGAAGTCACTCTGCTGCCGCGCCACTGGGAATGGCTGGGCCAACAACGTGGCGGCGCGTCGGCAGCGTTACGCCGGTTGGTGGATGAAGCGCGCACTGTTCACGCAGCCCATGATCAAATGCGCCAGGCTAAAGAAGCCAGCTATCGTTTCATGAGCGCCCTCGGCGGTGACCTGCCAGGGTTTGAAGACGCGTCACGGGCGCTGTTTGCCCATGATGGTGCTGACTTTTCCCATAAGATCGCGCATTGGCCGGTAGACGTGCAGACGTACCTGGCCTGGCTATCACGCAATGCCTTTACCGCATAACAATAATTCAAGGATTCAAACCAGCATGGACGTCACCCCAAAGCGGCCGTTGTGGCAGATCTACCTGATGTTTTTGGCACCCATGGTGCTGTCCAACTTCCTGCAAAGCTTTTCCGGCACCCTCAACGGCATCTATGTCGGGCAGATGCTCGGCACCCAGGCGCTGGCGGCGGTGTCGGGGATGTTCCCCATCGTATTTTTCTTTATTGCGTTGGTGATCGGCCTGGGGGCGGGCGCTTCAGTGTTGATAGGGCAAGCCTGGGGCGCCCAGGAAACTGCGATGGTCAAGGTGATTACCGGCGCCACCCTGACACTTGGCGCGCTGGTGGGCTTGATCGCGGCAGTGCTGGGCAGCCTGTTCGCGCGCCCGGCGTTGCAGGCGGTGGGTACGCCAATCGATGTGCTCGACGACGCAGTGGGTTATGCCCAGATTATGATGTTGATCATGCCGCTGTTGCTGGTGTTTATCCTCTACACCCAGCTGTTACGGGGAGTGAGCGATACGGTTTCGCCGTTGCTGGCGTTGATGGTCTCGACCCTGGTCGGCCTGCTGCTGACCCCGGCGCTGATCCGTGGCTGGATCGGCCTGCCACCCATGGGGATTCAGAGTGCGGTGTATGCAGGCTTGGTGGGCAACGCGGCGGCCATGCTGTTTCTGATTTTGCGCCTGCGGCATAAAAACCATGTGATGGCGCCGGACCGTGAACTGCTCGCGGCCTTGCGCCTGGACCGGGCCATCCTCGGCAAGGTCCTGCGCATCGGCTTGCCAACCGGCTTGCAGATGGTGGTGTTGTCGCTGTCGGAGCTGGTGATTCTGGCGCTGGTCAACGGTCACGGCTCACAAGCTACGGCGGCCTATGGCGCGGTGACGCAGATCGTCAACTATGTGCAGTTCCCGGCGCTGTCGATTGCGATCACGGCCTCGATCCTCGGTGCCCAGGCGATTGGTGCCGGGCGCCTGGAGCGTATCGGGCCGATCCTGCGCACCGGGCTTGTGATCAATCTGTGTCTCACCGGTGGCTTGATCCTGTTGGGTTACTTGTTGTCCCACTGGTTGCTGGGTTTGTTCATCACGGACGACGCGGCGCGGCTCAATGCCGAGCACCTGCTGCATATCATGCTGTGGAGCATCCTGGTGTTCGGGTTCCAGGCGGTGATCGGCGGGATCATGCGCGCCAGCGGCGTGGTGTTGATGCCGGTGGCGATTTCGATCTTCTGTGTGCTGTGTGTCGAGTTGCCAATGGCGTATCTGTTCAACGCGCACTTCGGCCTGGAAGGCGTGTGGATGGCGTTTCCGGTGACCTACCTGGCGATGCTGGTGTTGCAGACCGCCTATTACCGCTTGGTGTGGCGCCACAAGCAGATCAAACGGCTGGTGTGACAGGTTGCTTCAGGCCTTGCAGTAACAGCTCCAGGCCCTGCAAACCTTCTTGCAGACGCACGTGTGGGTGTTCGTCACGGGCGATCCACAGGGCCGTGTTGACCAGGCTGCCATTGATCAACTGGGCCAGCGCGACGCTGGGGGCTTGCTGGATGACACCGGCCTGCATCATCGCCTCTAGCAACTGGCGCAGGGATTCCACGCATTGTTGCTGGGAGCCGGTATCACCGAGTACGGCAGGCGCATCCTGCAACACGATGCGTTGGATCTCGCCATCCTGGGCCATGCGCAAATAGGCGCGGCAGCGCTCACAAAAGCCGCTCCAGGGCTCCTGCGCCTGGTCGCTGATGCCTTGCAGGCGCGCGTCCATCTCCGCGTCGATCTCGGCGACCACCGCCGCCAATAAACCTTTCTTGTCGCCGAAGTGATGGTACAACGCACCGCGTGTGAGGCCGGCGCGCGCGGTAAAATCATCCATCGAAGTGTTGGCGTAGCCTTGGGTAGCGAAGGCTTGGCGAGCGCTGGCGATCAGCCGGGCACGGGTGGCGTCGATCATTTCGGTACGGACTCGGCTCATGGGTAAGGCTCGCATTAGCTCAGTGAGTGATTGACATACGGTGCGTATGTTACGCATGATTTGTCACATACGCACCGTATGTATTTTGCCTTGATACCTGCAAATCGCAAGTTTCAAGAGTTGAGGAAGAGGTTAAGCAGGATGGCAAATCCCTACGCCGAGTTGTTCCAGGCCCCAGGCAGCCGGGCGTTTGTACTGGCGGGCATGCTTGCGCGCATGCCGATTTCGATGACCGGTATCGGCCTGATCACCATGCTCTCGCAAGTGCATGGCGGTTATGGCCTGGCAGGCTCGGTGGCGGCGGTGTTTGCCTTGGCGACGGCATTCTGCGCGCCGCAGGTGTCCCGCCTGGTGGACCGCTATGGCCAAGGTCGGGTGCTGCCGGTTGCGGCGCTGATCGGCGGCGGAGCGTTGTTGCTGCTGTTGCTGTGCACACGCTTGCAGGCGCCAGCCTGGACGCTGTTTGTGTTCGCCGCACTGGCTGGTTGCATGCCGAACATGTCGGCCATGGTACGGGCGCGCTGGACCGAGCTGTACCGCGGCCAGCCCAGGCTGCAAACCGCGTTTGCTCTGGAGTCAGTGCTTGATGAGGTGTGTTTTATTATTGGCCCGCCGATTTCTGTGGGGCTGTGCGTGGTGCTGTTCCCGGAAGCGGGTCCATTGGTGGCAGCGGTGCTGTTGGCGGTTGGCGTCACCACGTTTGTGCTGCAGCGCGCGACAGAACCGCCGGTGCACGCGCAACAAGACCACCACGGCCGCTGGTTGATCGCCTCACCGTCGGTATTGATCCTGATGATCCTGCTGCTCGCCATGGGCGTGATCGTGGGTGTGGTGGACGTGGTCAGCGTAGCCTTTGCCCAACACCAGGGCCAACCGGCGGCGGCCAGTATCGTGCTGTCGGTGTATGCCATCGGCTCGTGCCTGGCGGGCTTGGCCTTTGGCATGCTCAAGCTCAAGGCGCCGTTGCCTCGGCAGTTCCTGTTTTGTGGCGTGGCCACGGCATTGACCACGTTACCTTTATTGTTGGTGACTGATATTCCCGGTCTGGCGGCGGCGATTTTTATCTCCGGGCTGTTCTTTGCCCCAACGTTGATCGTCTCCATGGCCCTGGTGGAGCAGGTGGTGCG
>NZ_VBVZ01000186.1 GCF_005863185.1 Pseudomonas edaphica | reverse complement strand
CGGCACATACACGCCACCGGCTTTCATCACTGCGACGAACGCCACCATGATTTCCGCACTGCGCGGCATGGCAATCGCCACCCGCACTTCCGGGCCGACGCCACGAGCGATCAGCGCATGGGCCAGGCGGTTGGCCTGGCGGTCCAGCTCGTCATAAGTCAGGGTTTGTGCATCGAACTTGACCGCCACCGCATCCGGGGTTTCCCGGGCGCGATCGGCGAACAGTTCGTGTACCAGGCGCTCGGCCGGGAAACCGGCGTCGGCCTGGTTCCACAGCTGCAGGATGTGCTGTTGCTCATCCTGGCTGAGCAGGTTCAACTGGCTGATGGGCTGCTGCTGGTCGGCAACCATCGCTTGCAACAGGTTGTGCCAGTGACGGGCCATGCGTTCAATGGTCGAGGCTTCGAACAGGTCGGTCGCATAGCTCAGGGACGCACTCAACTGGTCACGGGACTCCTCGATGTCCAGGGTAAGGTCGAAATGCGCAGCCGTTTCATCCCAGCTCACCGGGCTCATGTCCAACTGCGCCAGGCGCTGTAAATGCTCGCTGGCCTGACTGATGTGATGGTTGAACGCCACTTGGAACAACGGGCTCAAACTCAGGCTGCGCTCAGGTTGCAGGGCCTCGACCAGTTGCTCGAACGGCAGGTCCTGATGGGCCTGGGCTTCCAGCGCGCGCTGCTTGACCTGCTGCAGCAACTGGGCAACGGTGGTTTGCGCGTCGATCTCGGCCTTGAGCACCTGGGTGTTGACGAAGAAGCCGATCAGCCGTTCGGTTTCTACGCGGTTGCGGTTGGCGATTGGCACGCCGACACGGATGTCCCGCTGGCCGCTGTAGCGATGCAACAGCGCGTGGTAGGAGGCCAGCAACAGCATGAACAGCGTCACACCTTCGCGCTGGGCCAACGATTTGAGGCCATCGAGCAACGGGGCCGGCAGCGCAATATACAGACGTGCGCCGCGATGGGACGGTACCGCAGGGCGCTGGTGATCAAAGGGCAACTCCAGCACCGGTTGCTCGCCGCCGAGTAGTTCACGCCAGTAGTCGAGCTGGCGCGCCTTTTCACCGGCTTCCATCCAGTCGCGCTGCCATTTTGCGTAGTCGGCGTACTGGATCGGCATCGCCGGCAATTGCAGGGCCTGGCCTTGGCTGTAGGCCGCGTACAACTGCACCAGTTCGTCGACCAACACTTGCATCGACCAGCCGTCGGAGATGATGTGATGTTGCACCAGGACCAGCACATGCTCGTCTTCAGCCAGGCGCAAGAGGCTCACACGCATCAGCGGCCCCTGGCGCAGATCGAACGGTTGCGCCACCAGCGCTTGCACCCTGGATTTGAGCTGCGCTTGGTCGGTGAGTGCGAATGCGAGTTCGATCCGCGCCTGTGGGCTGACCACTTGCACCGTGCGGTCGGTTTCTTGCTGAAAATGCGTGCGCAGGCTGTCGTGACGCGCCACCAGGGTATCGAAGGCACGTTGCAGGGCAACGCAGTCCAGCGGACCTTTCAGGCGCAGCGCACTCGGCACGTGATAGGCCGAACTGTGCGGGTCCAGTTGCCAGAGGAACCACTGCCGTTCCTGGGCATAGGACAGCAACAATGGCTGATCGCGATCCGCCGCCACCATCGCCGGCGCCGACGCGCTGACCGCGGCCAGACTGTTAACCCCCGCCAGATTGTTAACAAAGTCGCCCAACACGGGCTGTTCAAACAGCGCCCGCAGTGCAACTTCGATGCCCAGGCCATGACGCAACCGGGACACCACCTGAGTTGCGAGCAACGAATGCCCGCCCATCTCGAAGAAGTGATCGTTGAGCCCTACCCGTTCGGCGCCCAGCACCTGGGCCCAGATAGCCGCGACGCGTTGCTCGGTCTCGGTGACCGGTGCAACCCAATCGACCAGGGCTTGGCTGATATCCGGCTTGGGCAGCGCGGCACGGTCGAGCTTGCCGTTGGGGCTCAGCGGCAGGCGCTCCAGCACCAGCAGATGCGCCGGCACCATGTAGTCCGGCAGCTCTTGGCGCAACGCGGCCTTGAGCTGCGTGCGCAACTGGGCCTGCTCGGTGTCGGACAATGACTGGCTGGCCACGATATAGCCGACCAACTGGTTGTCCGCCGCGATCACCAGCGCCTCGCGCACACTGGCCTGGACCAGCAGGCGCGCTTCGATTTCACCCAACTCGATACGGAAACCTCGCACCTTGACCTGATGGTCGATTCGCCCCACGTACTCGATCATCCCATCGGCGCGATAGCGCGCCAGGTCACCGGTGCGGTACAAACGGCCGACGCCGTCAGCACAGAAAGGATCGGGAATGAAGCGGTGGGCCGTCAGGTCCGCACGCTTGAAATAACCCCGCGCCAGCAGCGGCCCGCCGATCACCAACTCGCCGGCGACACCTACCGGCACCGGGTTGAGGTTGGCATCCAGCAGGTAAATGGCACGGCCATCCAGCACGCGGCCAATCGGCATCATCGACGGCAAGGCTTCACGGCCCTCGACATACGCGGCGCAGTCCAGGGCAGTGGCGGTCACGGTGGCTTCGGTAGGCCCGTAGGTATTGAGCAGCCGCACATGCTGCAAGCCTGCTGCGCGCCAGGCATTCAGCCCTTCAGGCGGCATGGCTTCGCCGCCAATGTGCAGTTGGCGCAGGCGCCCATAATCACGTGGGCCGAGGTCTGCAAAGTCGCGCACCAGAGACAGCCAATAGGCCGTGGTCAGGTCGACCACGGAAATATCGTGTTCAATCAGTTGCTGGTAGAAGGTGTCGCTGTCCCACAGTTCGCCACCGCGTACCACCACCGCCGCACCGCAGCACAGCGCCGGGTAGAGCTGCTCGACAAAACCGTCGAAGTTGAAGGTGCCAAATTGCAGCACGCGGTCATGGGCCTGCAGCGCAAACAGTTCGGTGAACACCTCCACATGCCGGGCCAGGGACGCCAGGTCGATGCCCACGCCTTTTGGCCTGCCGGTCGAGCCGGAAGTGAACATCACGTAGGCCAGGTTGGCCGGCTGCGCCCTCGACACGGGGTTTTCAGCACTGTAATCGGCCAACCAGTCTGCGCCGGACTCCAGGCACACAAGCGTCAGGTTCGCGCTGATCGGCAGATGCGCCACCAACGGCTGCTGAGTCAGCAGTAATTGCAGACCGCTGTCCTCGATCATGCATTGCAGGCGTTCGGCCGGGTATTTCGGGTCCAGCGGCACATAAGCGCCACCGGACTTGAGCACCGCCAGCAAGCCAACGATCATTTCCAGGGAACGGTCCACCGCCACGCCCACCAGGGTGTCGGCGCTGACGCCCAACGCGATCAGACGATGGGCCAGGCGATTGGCGCGCAGGTTGAGGTCGGCGTAGGTCATACGCTGCTGGTCCAGGATCAGCGCGATGTTTTGCGGGTGCCGCGCGGCTTGTTGTTGGAAGCGCTGCAATACGCTTGCCTTGGCCGTTTGAGCAACACTGCGCGGGTTCCAGTCTTGCAGCACGCGGGTGTATTCAGGGTCCAACAGCAAGGGGATGGCGCCCACGGCTTGCTCCGGCGCCTGAATAAATTGCTGCAGCAAGCCCTGCAAGTAGGTGCCGATGTGCTGCACAGTGTCGGTGTCGAACTGCGCACGCAGGTATTCCAGGTGCAGGCTCAGGCGCTCGCCGCCGTGCACGGTCAGTGTCAACGGGTAGTTGGTGCGCTCCTGATGACTGACGCCACTGAAACGCAAACCGCCCTCGCCCGACTGTTCCAGCGTCTTGGCCACCGGGAAGTTTTCGAACACCACCAGCGTGTCGAATAATGCCTCACCGGCCGAACCGGCCCAGCGCTGGATATCAAACAGCGGCGTGTGTTCATGCTCGCGCATTTCCAGGTTCAGTGCCTGTACGCATCGCACCCAATCGCTGACGCTTTGCGCAGGGCTGGCGGCGGCAATCAGCGGCAAGGTGTTGATGAACAGGCCGACTTGCTGCTCGACATCCGCCAATTGCGCCGGGCGCCCGGAAACCGTCACCCCACAGGCGACGCTGGACTGGCCGGTGTAGCGTTGCAGCAGCAACAGCCACGCCGATTGCACCAGGGTATTGAGGGTCACTTGGTGTGCACGGGCGAAGACCGCCAGGCGCTGCGTCTGGATAGCATCCCACTCACAAAGCACTTCACCGTATTCACCCGCACTCTGCGCTGGGCTCTTGGCCACACTGCGCGCCAGGTGCGTCGGCTCGTCCAACTGCGCCAGGCGCTGGCGCCAAAAGGCCTCGCCCAACGCCGGATCCTGCTGCTGCAACCAGGCGATGTGCTGGGAAAACCCCGCGCCCACCGGCGCCAGTGCCTGGCCCTTGCAGGCCTGCAGCACTTCATTGAGCACCAGTGCGTTACTCCAGCCATCCATCAGGATGTGATGGCTGGTGTAGATCAAGTGCCAGCAGTCTTCAGCCGTACGTACCAACGCTACTCGCAGCAACGGCGGACGCGCCAGCTCGAAGCCCTCGCGATGGTGCTCGGCAGCCAGGCTGTCCAGGGCGGCGGGAAGTTCCTGACGCCCACGCCAGTCGAATTCGGTAAACGGCAAGCTGACCTGTCGATACACCACTTGCAGGGCCTGGCCCTGGTCGTCCTGCCAGACAAACCCGGTGCGCAACATGTCATGCCGTGCCAGCACTTGCGCCCAGGCACGCTGGAAGACTGCCACGTCCAGGCCGTGCACATCTGCACGCAGCTGGCTGACGTAAATGTCATCCTCGCCCTGTTGGTAGAGGCTGTGAAACAGCATGCCCTGTTGCATCGGCGACAGCGGGTACAGGTCCTGCACGTCCCTTGCCGGCAGTGCCAACTCGTCGAGCTGGGGCTGGGTCAATTGCGCCAGGGTCACGTCGGCCGGTGTCAGGCCGCCCTGTTTAGGGTCGACGCAATGCGCGATCAGTGCCAGCAGTTCCTGCTGGTAATCATCCGCCAGCTGCTGGACAGTCGCGACCTCGAACATTTCACGGCTGAACCCCCACTGCAGGGCCAATTCACCGCCGTACACCTGCCCTTCCACCGTCAGCCAGTTGGTCAGCGGCGCCTCCGGGTCTTGAGCCTGCCCACTGCCCTGGGTGGCGGGAACGAACAGCGCCGACTCGTTGAACTGGCGGTCGAACTGCCCCAGGTAGTTGAACGTGATGCGTGGCGCGGCCAAGTTCGAGAGGGCTTGACGGGCGTCAGGCGTGCCGAGGTAGCGCAGCTGGCCGTAGCCAATGCCTTTGTGCGGCACGGCGCGCAGTTGTTCTCCAGCGGCTGACCACGCGCGCCAGCGCGGTTAGCAGCAAGTCATTGACCTGGGTGCGGTAGGCCGCCGGGGCGTCTTGCAGCAGTTGACGGGTGTGTTCGGTGCTCAAGCGGATTTCGAGCTTGCTGCCCAGGCGATTCTGCAGGCCGCCCTGGGGGTTGTCGCAGGGCAGATCGGCGCTCGCGGTCTGGGCCTGCCAATACGGCAGTTGGTTATCCAGCGTCAGCGCATGGGCCTGCAACTGCTGCGCCCAGTCCTGGTAGGCACTGGTCTTGGCCGGCAACGCGGCGTTGCGGTAAGCCTGCTGCAGGTCTTCGAGCAGGATGCGCCACGACACGCCATCGACCACCAGGTGATGCACCACCAGCAGCAGGCGCTGGGCGCCGTCTGCCATCGAGACCAGTACCGCGCGCAGCAGCGGACCCTGTTCAAGGTTGAGGCTGCCGTGTGCCTTGTCGCAAAGTGCGGCCAGCTCAGCCTCGTCAGCGACTTGGGCCTGCCACACTGAAGCACTTGCAACCGGCTCGGCGTGGGCCTGCTGCCAACCGTCTGCCTGGCGCACAAAACGCAGGCGCAGGGCGTCATGGTGGTTAATCAATCGGGTCAAGGCCGCGTCAATGCGCGCGGGCTCCAGGGCTTCACGCGGGCCCAACAGCAGCGACTGGTTCCAATGCTGGCGCGCTGGGATCACCTGCTCGAAAAAGCTGTGTTGCACGGGCGTGAGGATCACCTCGCCGCTGACTGGCCCCTGATCGATAACCGCCGCCTGTTCAAAGCTCGCCACCAGCGCCAGGCTGCGCACGCTCTGGTACTGGAACAGGTCACGCGGGCTGAGGCGAATCCCCGCCTGACGGGCGCGGCTGACCACTTGGATGGAGATAATCGAATCGCCACCCAGCTCGAAGAAGTTGTCGTCCAGACCGACTTGCGCGGCGCCGAGCACATCACTCCAGATTGCCGCCAGGGCTTTTTGCAGGGCGTTTTCAGGCGCGATAAAGGCTTGCTGCGGCGCGGCATCCGGTAACGGCAGCGCCTTGCGGTCGAGCTTGCCGTTGGCAGTGACCGGCAGTTTGGCCAGGGTGACGAAGTGCGTGGGCACCATGTATTCCGGCAGGCTGCTGAGCAACCAGGCCTTGAGGTCGCTCGGCGCTTCACCCTCGTTAACCAGGTAGGCAACCAGCTGTTTGCCGCCCTGCACCAGCACCACCGCTTCGCGCACCTGCGGGTGTTGGATCAGGCGGGTTTCGATTTCGCCCAGCTCGATACGCAAGCCGCGCAGCTTGACCTGATGGTCGAGGCGGCCGAGGTACTCGATCACGCCATCGGCACGCTGGCGCACGCGGTCGCCGGTGCGATAGAGGCGCTCGCCGTCAACAAAAGCGCTCGGCACAAAGCGTTCGGCGGTCAAGCCCGGGCGGCGGTGATAGCTGCGCGCGAGGCCGACACCGCCCAGGTACAACTCGCCAGAGACACCGGCGGGCACCGGGTTGAGCTGGGCGTCGAGGACATAGGTGGCCAGGTTGGCAATCGGACGACCGATGGGCACGCTGTCGGCGCCTTCGTCGACGCATGTCCAGTGGGTGACGTCGATGGCGGCTTCGGTGGGGCCGTAGAGGTTGAACAAACCCGTCGCTGGCAGTTTGGCGAACACCTGCAACTGCGCGTCCAACGGCAAGGCTTCGCCGCTGCACACGATGCGTTTGAGGCTCGTACAAGCCTGCACGCCCGCCTCATGGATAAACGCCTGGAGCATCGACGGCACGAAGTGCAAGGTGGTAATGGCGTGACGGCCGATGGTCTGGATCAGTCGCGCCGGCTCGCGATGTTCGCCAGGAGCGGCGACCACCAGCCGAGCGCCGGTCATCAATGGCCAGAAAAATTCCCACACCGACACATCAAAGCTGAACGGGGTTTTCTGCAAGACCGCATCGCTGGCGTCCAGGCCGTAAGCCTGCTGCATCCAGCACAAGCGGTTGACCAGCGCGCGATGGCTGTTGCCGGCGCCCTTGGGTTTGCCGGTGGAACCGGAGGTGTAAATCACGTAGGCCAAGTTGAGCGCCTGGATGGCCACGGCCGGTGATTCGCGGCTATAGCCGTCAAGCCAACCCGGCGCCTGGTCCAGAACGATCACTTGCACGCCATTAATCGGCAACGAAGCCTGCAGGCTCTGCTGGCTGAGCAACAGCTTGATGCCGCTGTCTTCGATCATGTAGGCGAGGCGTTCCTGGGGGTATTCGGGGTCCAACGGCACATAGGCACCGCCGGCCTTGAGGATCGCCAACAGGCCCACCACCATCTCGACCGAGCGCTCCACACAGATACCCACCAGCACGTCAGGGCCGACGCCCTGCTCGCGCAAGGCATGGGCCAACTGGTTGGCGCGGGCGTCGAGCTGGGCATAGCTCAACGTGGTCGCACCAAACACCAGCGCCGGAGCATCCGGGGTGCGCTGTACCTGCTCTTCAATGAGCCGATGCACTCCTTGCGCGGTCGGGTACGCCTGGGCCGTCTGGTTCCATGCCTGGACCAGCACCTGCTGCTCATCGGCGGCCAGCATCGGCAACTCACCGATGCGGTGTTCGTCGCCGGAAACCATGGCCTGCAGCAGGCTGATCCAGTGCTGGGCCATGCGCGTTATGGAGGGCGCGTCAAACAGGTCGTTGGCGTAGGTCAACGCAGCCTGCAAGGTGCCGGACTTTTCATAGGTATCCAGGGTCAGGTCGAACTGGGTGGTACGGCCTTGCCACTCCACCAGCGCCAGTTCCAGGCCGGAGGCGGTGCTCACCGAGGCAATGTCCGCTACCACCGGCTGGTGGTTGTACATCACCTGAAACAGCGGCGTATGGCTCAGGCTGCGCTCGACCTTGAGGGCTTCCACCAGACGCTCGAACGGCAGCTCCTGATGGGCCTGGGCGCCGAGGGCGTGCTCCTTGATGCCCTGCAACAGTTCGGCGACACGGGTTTGCCCGGTTAACTCGGTACGCAGAACCTGAGTGTTGACGAAAAAACCGATCAGCCCTTCGACCTCACTGCGATTACGATTGGCGATCGGCACACCGACGCGGATATCGCCCTGCCCCGTGTAGCGATGCAACAACACGTTGAAAGCGCCCAGCAGCAACATGAACAGGGTGACGTTGTGCTTTTGCGCGCAACTACGCAGCTGCGCGGCGAGGCCTGAATCGATGGCGAAATTATGCCGGGTGCCCTGGTAGCTGGGCATGGCCGGACGCGGGCGATCGGTGGGCAGTTCCAGCACCGGATGCTCATCACCCAGACGTGCCTGCCAGTATTCAAGCTGGCGTGCCTGCTCCCCCGCTTCCAGCCAACGGCGCTGCCACAGGGCGTAGTCGCTGTACTGGATCGGCAGCGCCGGCAATTGCGGCGTCTCGTGGCGTTCGTGGGCGTCGTAGCAGCGAATGAACTCGTCGATCAGCACATTCATCGACCAGCCATCTGAGACGATGTGGTGCAGGGTCAGCAGCAGCACATGCTCTTGCGCATCGAGCTTGAGCAATTGCACGCGCAGCAGTGGGCCGTTTTCCAGATCGAACGGCAGCAGTGATTGACGGGTCGCCGCCTGATTGACGGCCTGCTCGCGTTCGTCAAAGCCCAGCGCACTGAAGTCCAGAGGCTCGACGGCAACCGACGGCTCGATGGCAACTTGCAGCAAACGATCGTCGGCCTGGCGCCGGAACACCGTGCGCAGGGTTTCATGACGTGCCACCAGGCTTGCGAATGCCTGCTCCAGTGCGCGCAGGCTGAGGGCGCCTTTTAACCGCACCGCGCCGGGTAGGTTATAGGCACCACTGGCCGGGTCCAGTTGCCACAGAAACCACATGCGCTGCTGCGCGTAGGACAGCGCCTGGCGATCCTCCACGTCCACGCCCGCCGGAATCGGAAACCGGGAAAAATCCACGCCTTCTTTCTGCAGGGCTTGCAGGAATACCTGGCGCTTTTCCAGGGGCAACCCGATAAACCGGCGAGCAAGTTTCAAGGAGTCTTCAGCATTCATTTCTTGGAGTCCGGAACAATAGGCAGGAAGCACAAAGGCACGTCGTCCCTATAAAACGAACCGGACAAGGAAAAATTAGCGGGGCGTAAGCGGCGTGAAGCGCGGTGTCATCAAGGGTTACATCAATCTCAGCCAAGGCTCGCAAACTCAGGCTAGCATTGACGAACACCACTTTTTGCAACTACATTTAGTTACACGCAGGGAGCGCCGTGTCCAAAAATGAAAAGCTGCTCGCCAAACTGCTCAATGAGCACATGGCATTTACCTGGCCTGAGCTGGTAACGCTGATGCGTCAGCTTGGCTACAGACAAATTGAAGGGGCTGGAAGCCGCGTCAAGTTCGACATCGGCGCCCCCAGTGCAATGATCACCTTGCACAGGCCTCACCCTGGCAACGAACTGAAACACTACATTCGGCGCCAGATCATCGAACAATTGAAATCAGGAGAACTGATTCAGTGGACAACCAACTGAAACACCAAGGCTACATCGGCTCTATCGAAGCCAGCCTCGAAGACAACTGCCTGTTCGGCAAGGTGCTGTTCATCAAGGCACTGCTGAGCTACGAAGGCAAAACCGTCGCCGAGCTGGACGCGGCGTTCCGTGAGGCCGTGGATGACTACCTCGTAACCTGCCAGGCGCTGGGGCAAACCCCGGAGAAACCTTGCAAGGGTTCATTCAACGTGCGAGTTGGGCATGACCTGCATTTGGCGGCGGCCCTGGCAGCGACCCGCAAGAAAGTGACGCTCAATGACCTGACGCGGCAGGCGCTGAATGAGTTTCTGCAACATCACTGCGTAGAACCACTCCCGGCGTTAGGCTGACGCCCCAACCGCCGATACCCAAACGCGGCCGAACCCAACACCACCGCCCCCGCCGCCAATGCCACCCAGAACCCGCTGGCAGCGCCAAAGTGGTCGATCATCCAACCGGAGCTGGCGGCACCAATGGCCACGCCGATGCTCAGGCCGGTGATCAGCCAGGTCATACCTTCAGTCAGGCGGCTGGGCGGCACCACCTGCTCCACCA
>NZ_VBVZ01000185.1 GCF_005863185.1 Pseudomonas edaphica | reverse complement strand
GCTGGCTGATCATGTTGCCCTTTGGAATAGGCGCGTAGTAGCCGGAGTTGCGCAGGTCGTCGCTGACGATCTGGGCCATGTCGTCCGGCAGCACGCTGCCGCCCTGCCAACCGAACGGTACTACCGCGATCGGGGTGGCCCGATCGCTACCGCTGGTGACCAGAATGTTCTTTTCATCCGCCGCCGCTATCCCTGCCATACAGCAAATAACGACAAGCATTCCTCGAAGAAGGTTTCTCACAAGGCTAGATCCTCAGGTGTGAATGTCATCTTGAATGAACGATAGGGAGCGAAGTCGCTTGGTTTCATTCCCTGCATCTCGGTCAACCGGCCAATGTTCTTGACCGCGGCAACCGCCGAACTGTCGAACGAACCGTCACCACTGGACTTGGACACGCTGACCGAAGTCACCGTACCGTCCGGCAACATGCCGATCTGCAGCACTACTGTCATGCCTTTACGTGCCGAAGGTGGACGTGTCCAACCCTCCGCTGCCCGTGCCCGAATCAGGTCGTCGAAACTGCCCGCGACTTCATCGCCACGTTCATCGGCCAAGGCTTGCTGACGCTGCGGCGTGTCGGAGAGCAAATCTGCCAAGGCCTGGGCCTTTTTCTCTTCGGCGGATTTACGCGCTGCTTCCTGGGCCTTTTTCTTACTGGCGTCGGCGGCAGCTTTCTTCTTCGCGTCGTCGGCGACTTTCTTCTTCGCCTCGTCTGCTTCAGCTTTTTTCTTGGCGTCTTCGGCGGCTTTCTTCTTCGCGTCTTCGACTATCTTCTTCTTGGCGTCTTCAGCGGCCTTTTTCTTGGCCTCTTCTTCGGCAGCTTTTTTGGCTTCTTCTTCAGACTTCTTCTTGGCTATATCAGCCAATTGTTTCTCTTCAGCCTTTTTAGCTTCGGCAGCTTTATCGGCTTTTTTGGCTTCATCAGCCTTTTTGGCCTCGTCAGCTTTCTTGGCTTCGTCAGCCTTTTTCGATTCCTCGGCCTTTTGAGCCGCCTCTTCTTTCTTTTGTTCCGCAGCAGCCTTCACCGCTTCCTGCTCGACCTTCTTCTGTTCCATCTGCTCGACTTCGGTCTGGCGCGCAGCCGACTTCTGGGCCTCACCCGCAATCTTCTGATTGGTCTGGGTGGTGGCCTGACTTTTCGATTTCAGCTGATACAGGGTCGCCTGCACGATCGGCTTGGCTGGCGGCAGGTCCGGGGTCATGGCAAAGCTGACGAACAGCATGCCAAACACCAGGACGTGCAGGGCAATTGCCCAGACGCTAGGCCAGAAGTAGCTTTCCGAGGCGGACGGCTCTCGCTGTTGCTGCATCAGGGCGCCTCGGTAATCAAGCCAACGTTACCCACGCCGGCCTTCTGCAGCCCGCCCATGGCGCCCATGACGGAACCATAGTCGACCACTTTGTCGCCGCGAATGAACACTTGCGTGTGCTTGCCGCCTTCGTTGCCGGACCGGATGATCTTGGTCACGGCGTCCGTCATCTGCGGCAAGGTCATGGCCTTGTCCTGCTGTTTCTGGGTGTCGACTTCGCTGCCAAGGTTCCAGTAATAGGTCTTGTCAGCCTTGATCGAAATGGTCAGGACCTGGGTGTTGTTGTCTTGCGGCAAGGCTTCGCTGGAAACCTTGGGCAGATCAACCTTCACGCCCTGATTGAGCATCGGCGCGGTCACCATGAAGATAACCAGCAGCACCAGCATCACGTCGATGTAAGGCACTACGTTCATCTCGGCGACCGGCTTGCGCTTTTTGCGAGCTCGAGCGATTAAAGCCATTGGAAATTACCTGCTTATTCTTCGCTGGTGTGCACTTTACGGTGCAGGATCGCCTGGAATTCATCGGCGAAGGTGTAGTAACGGCTGATCAAGGTTTCGCCACGAGCGGCAAAACGGTTGTAAGCAATTACTGCGGGAATAGCGGCGAACAGGCCGATCGCGGTGGCGATCAAGGCCTCGGCGATACCCGGGGCCACGGTGGCCAGGGTCGCTTGTTGCGCCTGGGCCAGGCCACGAAAGGAGTTCATGATGCCCCACACGGTACCGAACAGGCCGATGTACGGGCTCACGGAACCGACGGTGGCGAGGAACGGCAAGCTTTGTTCAAGCTTTTCTTCTTCGCGGGAGATGGCAACGCGCATGGCACGGGCCACGCCTTCCATGACCGCTTCCGGGTCAACACCCGGTTGCTGGCGCAGGCGCGAGAATTCCTTGAAACCGGCGCGGAAGATCTGCTCTACGCCCGAATCCGGGTCCGGGTTGCTACCGGCCTGACGGTACAGCTTGGACAGGTCGATACCCGACCAGAAGCGCTCCTCGAAGCTCTCCAGGGCACGTCGACCGGCACGCAGCAGGTTGCTGCGCTGAAAAATCATGACCCAAGAGGTAACCGATGCGGCTACCAGGACCAGCATCACCAGTTGAACCACAACACTGGCATTGCTGACCAGGCTCCACATGGAGGAATGGTCGACGACGGTAGGTTCCACGCTAAATCTCCTGCTTTGATTGTTTACCCGCGCCGCTTACGCCGGCAAAGGCCGCACGTAGAGCTTCGGGAATGGCCCGGGGTTTCAAACTATTGGTGCGCACACAAGCCACCAGGAACTGCCCCTCACAGAGCAGCGTTGCATCCGTTGCCCGCCTGACCTGCTGTTTAAAGCGCAGGCTGACACGGTTCAATTCGATAACTTCAGCGCTGACCAGCAATTCGTCGTCCAGTCGCGCCGGTGCGTGGTAGCGCGCCTCGCTGGAATGCACGACGAATAACAGGTCCTCCCCTGCCAGCTGGGATTGGGCAAAGCCCAGCTCCCGTAGCCGCTCGGTTCGAGCCCGCTCCATGAACTTGAGGTAGTTAACGTAATAAACGATGCCGCCGGCATCGGTGTCCTCGTAATAAACGCGACAGCGATGTGCGAACGACTGATCCCCGTTTTGCGCGCGCATACTCTAGTGCTTACTCCTCAGGTTGCCAATCCGGCTGGGCAACTGTTTTTGCATTCTATTCAGCATTTCTAACGACTGAATGACGACACCAGCCACTAGGACAGCACAAACTTCAGATAAATCGTCTGGCGTGGTGTTTTTAATCGTCCACTGCATCGAGGAATTCGTCTACTACAGGCATCTCGCCCAATCGTGACGGAATGTTTAACCCGAAGTGCAAATAGGCGTGGCGCGTGACCACGCGCCCCCTTGGCGTACGCATGATGTAACCCTGTTGGATCAGGTACGGCTCCAGCACATCCTCAATGGTATGGCGCTCCTCACTGATCGCCGCTGCCAGGCTGTCCACACCGACCGGGCCGCCGTCGAACTTCTCGATCATGGTCAAGAGTAGACGTCGATCCTGATGGTCGAAGCCGTGCTCGTCCACATCCAGCAGGTTCAACGCCAAATCCGCCACGGCCTTGGTGATATGCCCCTTGGCCCGCACTTCGGCAAAATCGCGCACACGACGCAGCAAGCGATTGGCGATACGCGGCGTACCACGGGCGCGGCGGGCGATTTCGAACGCGCCTTCCGGGTCCAGTGGCAACCCCAGGATGCCCGCCGAACGGCTGACAATCGTCGCAAGATCGGCAGTGCTATAGAACTCTAGACGTTGAACAATGCCGAAACGGTCTCGCAGCGGATTGGTCAGCATCCCGGCGCGCGTGGTGGCGCCGACCAACGTGAACGGCGGCAGGTCGAGCTTGATCGAGCGGGCTGCCGGGCCTTCACCGATCATGATGTCGAGCTGGAAGTCTTCCATGGCCGGGTACAGCACTTCCTCGACGATCGGCGACAGCCGGTGAATCTCGTCGATAAACAGCACGTCGTGCGGTTCAAGGTTGGTCAACAGCGCGGCCAGGTCACCCGGACGCTCCAGCACCGGGCCGGAGGTGGACTTGATCGACACGCCCATCTCCTGGGCGATGATCATGGCCAGGGTGGTCTTGCCCAGGCCTGGCGGGCCGAAGATCAACGTGTGATCGAGGGACTCATTGCGCCCACGCGCAGCCTGGATAAACAGCTCCATCTGCTCGCGCACGGTCGGCTGGCCGATATAGTCGGCAAGGCTGACGGGGCGGATGGCGCGGTCCTGGACTTCTTCACGGTCGCGCGGGCCGGTGGCCGCGATCAGACGATCAGCTTCAATCACTTAAATCATTCCCTTCAGGGCTCGGCGGATCATGTCTTCGCTGCTCAGGTTCTTGTCCTTGATGGCCGACACGGCTTTGCTCGCCTCCTGGGGCTTGTAGCCCAGGGAGATCAGCGCGCTCACGGCATCGCTTTCGGCACTGGCGACCTGGCCGGCCGGCATGTCCGGCTGATTCGGTACCAGCGCGAACATGTTCGGCACCACTTCCCAGGCCTTGAAACGGTCCTTGAGTTCGACCAGCAGGCGCTCGGCGGTTTTCTTGCCGACACCAGGCACCTTGGTTAACGCTGACGTGTCCTGGGCCGAAACTGCGCGTACCAACTCGTCCACTTCCAGGCTCGACATCAACGCCAGCGCCAGCTTTGGCCCCACGCCATTGAGGCGAATCAGCTCACGGAAGAAGTCGCGGTCGCGCTTGCCAATGAAACCATAGAGCAATTGCGCGTCTTCGCGCACCACCAAATGCGTGTGCAATGTTATCGGCTCACCGATCGACGGCAAACGGTACAAGGTGGTCATGGGCACTTCCAGCTCATACCCCAACCCATTTACATCCAGAATCAGGTGCGGCGGCTGTTTCTCAGCCAGGGTGCCGCGCAAGCGTCCAATCACGGTTCAGATCCTTAAAGCTTGGGGTCAGAGCACGGCCTGACCGGAAATAACGATTGCGCTGATGCTATCAGAGACGCAGCCGCCCGCCACGACTGCGTGCGGTGCCCAGGCCATGCGGCAAGAGGCTGGAACGCGTGTGTGCATGGCAAATGGCAATGGCCAGGGCGTCGGAGGCGTCGATTTGCGGCTTTGAGGTGAGCTTGAGCATGTGCATGACCATCATCTGCACCTGCTCTTTATTCGCCGCGCCGGTGCCGACCACGGCCTGTTTGACCTGGGTCGCGGTGTATTCGGCGATTTCCATGCCCTCCTCCGCACCGGCCACAATAGCAGCGCCACGGGCCTGGCCGAGCTTTAAGGCAGAATCGGCGTTTTTGGCCATGAAGACCTTTTCGATGCCCATGGTGACCGGCCCGTAGGTCTGGATCACTTCACGCACGCCGCGGTACACAATCTGCAGGCGCTCAGCCAACTCGCCCGCGCCGGTACGGATGCAGCCCGAAGCGACATAGACGCAGCCACGCGGGGTGTGTTGCACCACGCCAAAACCGGTGATGCGCGAACCGGGGTCGATACCAAGGATTAAAGTCATAACGCCTGCGGGTTGGGAAAAACATGATTCTTGCGGCCAACAACAATCAAATGTGGGAGCTGGCTTGCCTGCGATGCAGACACTTCGGTATTTCCGTCAAACCGAGGTGATGCTATCGCAGGCAAGCCGGCTCCCACAGGCGATTTTCATGGTGCTCAGGTAAGTTGTTCGGCTACGGATTCCGGGATGTCGGCGTTCGAGTAGACGTTCTGCACATCATCCAGGTCTTCGAGCATATCCAGCATCTTCAGCACTTTCTGCGCGCCGTCCAGGTCCAGCTCGGCGCTGGTGGTCGGCAACATCACGATTTCTGCGTCGGTGCCTTTGAAACCCGCCGCTTCCAGCGCGTTACGCACGGAGTAGAAGCCGGCAAACGAGGTGAATACGTCGATGGAGCCGTCTTCGTTGGTCACCACATCGTCGGCGTCTGCCTCCATGGCCGCCTCCATCAGGGCGTCTTCATCGGTGCCGGGGGCGAACGTGATCTGCCCCTTGCGCTCGAACAGGTAAGCCACCGAGCCATCAGTACCCAGGTTGCCGCCGCACTTGCTGAAGGCATGGCGCACAGCAGCCGCGGTGCGGTTGCGGTTGTCGGTCATGCACTCAACCATCACCGCCACGCCGCCTGGGCCGTAGCCTTCGTAGCTCAGCTCGACCATGTCGTCGGTATCGGCAGCGCCGGCACCACGGGCCACCGCGCGATCAATGATGTCGCGGCTCATGTTCGCGCCCAAGGCCTTGTCCAGCGCCAGGCGCAGACGCGGGTTGGAACCTGGGTCACCACCGCCTTGGCGGGCGGCGACGGTCAGTTCGCGAATCCACTTGGTGAAGATCTTGCCTTTCTTGGCATCCTGACGCTCTTTGCGGTGCTTGATGTTCGCCCACTTGGAATGGCCAGCCATAACACAACTCCGAAATTCTCTAGAAACCTTATCAATCCCGCCCCAGGCAGGAATTCCCTCTTTTAAACGCAAAGGCGCATCCGAAGATGCGCCTTTTTGACTGCGTAAAACCTTGTTGCGCTTTCACGCCGCAGCCTTACTCAGCCTTCGGCGCCTCGCGCAGACGGATGTGCAGTTCGCGCAGCGCCTTGGCATCCACCACGCCCGGAGCCTGGGTCATGACGTCCGCAGCACTCTGGGTTTTCGGGAAGGCGATCACTTCGCGGATCGACTGGGCGCCGGTCATCAGCATCACCAGACGGTCCAGGCCAAACGCCAAGCCACCGTGCGGCGGTGCGCCGTACTTAAGGGCGTCGAGCAGGAAGCCGAACTTCTCTTCCTGTTCCGCTTCGTTGATGCCCAACAGGCGGAACACCGCTTGTTGCATCTCTTTGCGGTGGATACGGATCGAACCGCCACCCAGCTCGGTGCCGTTGAGCACCATGTCGTAGGCGCGCGACAGAGCGCCCGCCGGGTTGGCTTCCAGCTCTTCAGGCGAGCACTTCGGCGCGGTGAACGGGTGGTGCAAGGCGCTGAAGCTGCCGTCTTCGTTTTCTTCGAACATCGGGAAGTCGACGACCCACATTGGCGCCCACTTGCAGGTCAGCAGGTCCAGGTCGTGACCGAGCTTGATGCGCAGCGCGCCCAAGGCTTCGCTGACGATCTTGGCCTTGTCGGCACCGAAGAACACGATGTCGCCATCGACTGCACCGACGCGGTCGAGGATCGCGTTCAGGTTGTCCAGCGGGATGTTTTTCACGATCGGCGATTGCAGGCCGTCAACGCCATTGGCGCGCTCGTTAACCTTGATGTACGCCAGGCCTTTGGCACCGTAGATGCCGACGAACTTGGTGTAGTCGTCGATCTGCTTGCGCGGCATGCTCGCGCCGCCAGGCACGCGCAGGGCGGCGATGCGGCATTTCGGGTCGTTGGCCGGGCCGCTGAACACCTTGAAGTCGACTTCCTTGAGCTGGTCGGCCACGTCCACCAGTTCCAGCGGGTTACGCAGGTCTGGCTTGTCGGAACCGTAGCGGCGCATGGTTTCTTCGAAGGTCATGTGCGGGAATTCGCCGAATTCCAGGTCCAGCACTTCCTTGAACAGGTTGCGGATCATTTGCTCGGTCAGACCCATGATCTCTTTTTCATCGAGGAAGCTGGTCTCGATGTCGATCTGGGTGAATTCCGGCTGACGGTCAGCGCGCAGGTCTTCGTCGCGGAAGCACTTGGCGATCTGGTAGTAGCGGTCAAAGCCGGCGACCATCAGCAGTTGCTTGAACAGCTGCGGCGATTGCGGCAATGCGAAGAAGGAACCGGCGTGGGTACGGCTCGGCACCAGGTAGTCACGCGCACCTTCCGGGGTGGCCCGGGTCAGGATCGGCGTTTCGACGTCGAGGAAGCCGTTTTCGTCGAGGAAGCGGCGGATGCTGGTGGTCATGCGCGAACGCAGGCGCAGCTTCTCGGCCATTTCCGGACGACGCAGGTCCAGGAAACGGTAGCGCAGGCGGGTTTCTTCGCCCACGTCGGAGTATTCGTTGAGTGGGAACGGCGGGGTTTCCGACTCGTTCAGCACTTCCAGCTCATAGCCCAGCACTTCGATGGCGCCGGAGGCCATGTTGGCGTTTACAGCACCGGCCGGGCGTAGACGCACCTTGCCGGTGATTTTAACGACGTATTCGCTGCGCACGCGGTCGGCGGCGGCGAAGCTCTCGGCGCGGTCCGGGTCGAACACCACTTGGGCCAGACCATCACGATCACGGATATCGAGGAAGATCACCCCGCCGTGGTCGCGGCGACGGTGAACCCATCCGCAAAGGGTGATTTCCTGACCATCCAGGGTCTCGTTCAGTTGGCCGCAATAGTGGCTGCGCATCATGGTAGTGGTTTCACTTCTCGTAATTCGAAATTCGGTGGAGGCTCGCCTTGTCACCGTACAGTTAAGCAGGGGACGGATAATGCAGGAGCCTGCGCGTAGAGTTCAACTCAGTCTGCTTTGTCGCCGCCCGCCAGATTCTTCTTGGCGCCGGTCTTGAAGTCGGTCTCATACCAGCCGCCGCCGCTCAGGCGGAAGCCCGGCATGGACAACATCTTCTTCAGCTCAGGTGCCTGGCAGGCAGGGCAATCGACCAGCGGCGCAGCGCTGATCTTCTGAATGGCTTCCAATTGATGACCACAGGAAGCACATTGATAATCGTACATGGGCATGGAGATGTCTCGGCGATCAGATCGTAACTGCGCCACGCCCACCCTGTGGATAAGCCAGGGGCGCGCAGCAAAGCGCGGGATTATATCTGGTAAATCGACACAGCGCAGCCGGCTTTCTGCCCGAAGCCTGGCCCGCCTTGACGGTGGGCCTGCTTCGCAACCGGCGGTTTAATCCAGGCCCGTGGCGCTGGCACGATCTTTTAATACGTGGACCACGCACACCACCCGCACCAACCCGCTGAAGTTCTTCACTCCCCCGTAACGCAAATGCACTTCCCGATCGACATACGACAGCAACGCGCTGACTGAACAGGCATTGATCCTGGCTATCTCCGTGAGGATATTCCAGTAGATCTGCTCAAGACGCAGGCAGGTGGAAAACCCATTGAGCCTGACCGACCGGGACAATGGCTTGGCCAGTCCCATGTCGAACCCTTTGGCAAAGGGGTCGACCTTTATCTTGTGAAAACCGGCGGTTTCCATCACTCCATTACCCACTCCGCGTGACATACACCTGACACTCCATTGCCAAACAGCAGCCCATGGGTTTCTCCCATTGGGCAGTGGGCCTATAAAACAGCAGGGCGAGAGGGGCAGCCAGAAGACGCGGATTGGAAAGTTGTAGGACAACGGCAGGAAATGCGGAGAAACAAGCGAGCGGCGCCGGGAAGGCGCCGCTCAGGGGGGGGCTTTACTGGTTTTCAAGCAACGAACGCAGCATCCACGCGGTTTTCTCGTGAACCTGCATGCGCTGGGTCAACAGGTCGGCGGTCGGCTCGTCGCTGACCTTGTCGAGCAGTGGGAAAATACCGCGCGCGGTGCGGGTGACGGCTTCCTGGCCGGCCACCAGTTGCTTGATCATCTCTTCGGCGCTGGGCACGCCCTCCTCTTCCTTGATCGAAGACAGCCGGGCATAGATCGAATAGGCACCCGGCGCCGGGAAGCCCAGGGCGCGGATACGCTCGGCAATGGAGTCCACCGCCAGCGCGAGTTCGTTGTACTGCTCCTCGAACATCAAGTGCAGCGTACGAAACATGGGACCCGTGACGTTCCAGTGGAAGTTGTGGGTTTTCAAATACATTACATAGGTATCGGACAGCAGCCGTGAAAGCCCATCGACGATGGATTTACGATCTTCTTCACTGATACCAATATCGATTGCCATGTTTTTCCCCTTCAATTGACGAACATTCATTGATCAGGTGCAGGACCACTCTAGCAAGAGTGCCGGCGGTGTGCAGCCCGACACAGGCAGACAGCGTGCGACATATCGCCCCTCTCCACGGCGGTTCCTATGAGCGACGGGCCAACCTTTGTGACGAGTCGGAAAACTTTAAAATTACCGCTCGCAAAGCCTGCCACTGTCTAGGACAAGGGTTTGACGCAGAAATGCCTTTGCCCTTGCAACGCCCCGAAATGCTTGATTTGAGTAGGCACAGCCTTTGCTGTTAAATAGGCGGCGTGTGGTTACCGTTCATTTCTGCGGTACGCCACATAGGCTGATACCCGCGCACGTGCTCAACGCCTCCCATTGTTCAGAAGCGAACCGTGCCAGTCAGCTCTTCCTTGTGATCCGTCTTAACGTGAGTTAATCAAAATGTTGAAAATCGTCCACCTCCTGACGGGCGTTGCAGCGTTGCTGCTGTCCTTTATTCCGAGTCTGCAGCCTGAAAGCCTGCCGTACCTGGAACAACACGACGCCCTGTACCTGGCCTTGTTCGGCCTTCTTAACCTGACGCTCGCACCGGTAATCCCTTACTGGAACAAAGGCACGCGTCATCAACTGCAAAACCTGGTCAGCGCGCTGTTGGTACTTA
>NZ_VBVZ01000184.1 GCF_005863185.1 Pseudomonas edaphica | reverse complement strand
GGGTATTGCGCAGTTGATTGAGGTGGGACGGTTGTTGGCTGAGCGACTGCTGGATGACAGAGCGCCGTCACCAGAGGCAGAACCTGCCTGAATGATCGTGATGATCGTTCCCACGCGCAGCAAAGGAATGCAGCCAGGGACGCTCCGCGTCCCGACTTGAGCCTTGCGCAACGGTGACGCAGAGCGTCACAGGAGGCATTCCCACGCGGGAGCGTGGGAACGATCTTCATAAGGGTTGGATGTTGGACGCTTGCTTGCCTTTGGGCCCTGTCGTTACGTCATAGCTGACTTTTTGGTTCTCTTGCAGAGATTTGAACCCAGCACTCTGAATCGCTGAAAAATGCGCAAAAAGATCCTCGCTACCATCATCTGGAGTAATAAAACCGAACCCTTTTGTTTCGTTAAACCACTTCACAGTACCCGTCGCCATAACCCTTCTCCTGACATTGCGCGCAAAAAATCCCGCTAGATAAGCCTGATACAAAACGCAAACACACCCTTTGGCCGGTGAATCCTGGCGAACTGTACCCGCTGGCCTTCTCTCCACCGGGTACACGCTGAACTCAAGCGGTCCAAACACACCGGTTCATCATCGCCATCCAACGCAATCAGCCCTTCACCGGTCTTGCGGTTATAAACCTTGATCGTCCCCGTCACCGCTTCCATCACCCTTCCCCTGCATCTCGTTACTACTTGCGTACAGTGCCTGGCACCATCAAACCGCGAGAACGCAGAGCTGACTACTGTCAGAGTTGACAGGTAGACGGGGATTAACGACCAGTGGTAGTGATTGTTTGCTGAGCAGGCGGGGGGTTATTTTTTTCGTTTGCGGGATTTGCGCGCCTTGGGCGGCGCATCGATTTCGCTGCAGGGATTGCCCGTTGCCTGAACGGGTACTGCATTGCCTTCGCGGTCGCGGGCGACAAAACCAATGCCCTTGACGGCGTCAAACCACCTGACCGTAGCCCTGTCCATGACCGCTCTCCCGAGCCGCGCATGACGGCGCACCTCGCCGCTCTATGTAACAGTGAAGGCGGTGCAATGGATACTGTCAAAGTTGACAGGTAACGCTGAACTTTAGACAGATGGCAGCGCTGGTTGTTATGCCGCCAAGGGCTCCGCCCGCCGTGCCTGCCCCGCAGCCAGTCCGGCAAGTTCGGACAAGGGAGCAACCGAAGGGGTTGCCCAAGCAGGGTGCGGAGCTTCAAGGCTGGTGTTCAAACGTTCCGATTCTCATCTACGAGGTGTCAGCGCTTGGTAGGTCGTATCAGTTTGAAGTAGTCATGGTCTTGTTCCAGAACAGCTTTGTAACCGGCGCCTGCTTTGAGGGGAATCCTTACACTTTTGAAAATGTCATCCCATTGGGCAAATGCGGCTAGCGTTTGCTCAATGTAGTCGTTCGGCTTGAGGTACTTGTAGTCTGCGCACAGCTCCTGAATCAGCCTCCGGGCTGCCTTCCCTCGACCGTTATATGCCGTTGTGTGTTCACCCCGAGCCTCCGAGAAAGTCAGGTCGTATGCCGGCGCGAGCGTCCACCTTGCTTCGTCGCCAGGCTTCTCTGGCTCACGCCCGATGAACGCGAAGTTCTTGGTGTGATCGTCGTAGTTGTGAAACAGTGCATTGAAAACCATCACCCTGGCCATTTTTTCGACCTCTGCGGCACTACGCGTCAGCATGTTTGTGAGCTTCAGTAGCCCGCTGTAGTCCATGGATGGCAGTTTGTACGTAGCGTACATAAGCGCAGAAACCGTGATCATGTGAAGCTTTTTATCGCGCTGCCGGTCAAAGCGCTTTGTTGCGAAGAAGCCCTCGCGACTACCGTCATGCATGGTCATGTTCAGGACAGTCGACTCAGCCATTTCGACACCTGCGTCCCTGGCCATCAGGTAGTAAGCATACTCAATTGCGCCGGTTTCAACCGGCTCATCTGGTGCCCTGAATTTGACTATCCAGTGATCATAGCCCGGCAGAATTGGCCCAAAAGCGGACGTTGCATGCTGCCCATCAGGAGACATTGCGACAATCGCTTTAGGGCGGGCACCACCAGGCGATCCCCCTGCAAGCCTGAGCTTGGTAAGCACTGCCGAAGTGTCTCCTGACAGGACTTCCACGGAATTCTCGAAGAGCTCTGCAAGGTTAATTGTCCCCCTCAGCTCTCCTCTTTCCGCTTTTGGATGGTACTCAAACGCTCCCATGGCTCTGTCGCCCATGTAAGCGAGCCGATCCAGGGCAGTAACTGTGTAAGCAGTTCCCTCACCGAATGTGGCATTAAGGAATCTGTCCATCAGCAGCATGCCCCAGCCGTCTGGAAGAGAGTCCGCAAAGGGGCCGTGCAATCCTTCGAACAGTTCAGGAGCACGAGCAAGCTGGGGCTTGTCGTCAAACTTCATCGTGAACGGCGACAGGTTGAAGCCTGTAGCGAGCCATACCGGGTCGTAAGTGAAAAAAATCCCAACCCCCTCCTCCCTGTACAGATCACCGACTTTCACACCGCTTTTGGTGACCTCAAGGGATTCGAAACGCTTCAGCTTCGGATAATCCTGGCGCGGTTTCATTTAGAACCCCGTTTGCGCTTTGAGTTTTTCAGCTCTGTGAGGGAGTTCGGCTGCGAAGGTTTAAACAGAGTCGTTAGCGGAGTCAGCTCATCGAGCGCGGTGGCGAGCAGAATCATCGATTCGAGAGTAATAGAACCTGCAGTCTCGAACCGCTGGATCGACGACTCCGATACCCCTGAAAGCTCTGCCAAGGTCTTCCTCGTGAGGTTTTTCGATAGCCGTAGCTTTTTTGCATTTTTCCCCACATCGCGAGCGATCTCTGCGGGGGAGCTGAGCAAATGCATGAAGGACATGGCAGGCCTCGTTTAATTTTTCCTAATGGCTAAATCTGACTTATTAAGGGCATAAAATCAGCGTTATTAGTCAGTTTTGACCATTATAGCGCTATTGGCGTGCGCGAGGAAAAATCATATACCTTGCTAACAGTCAGATATGACTATTTATATGGAAAAATTCGCTTTAATAGGTCAGTTATGACTAATTATATCTTCCATGCGCACAACTCAAACTTTGGTTGTCCGTCAGGCTCTGTATCCATTGGGGTTTAGATCATGCGCCGAACGGCGCGCTGCAAGCTCGGCGCACGGGCAGGAAAAAACGCGAGGTCGGAGCCGGGCTTGCCTGCGATGGCGTCGGTGCAGGACGACTCAGGAATCGCGGCGCAGCTCCGGCGGAATCGGCAGGTCCTTGAGCGGGTCTGGCCGCTTGCCCTTGCCCGCGCGGTATTGGCGGATCTGGTACACGTAGGCCAACACCTGCGCCACGGCCAGGTACAGGCCAGCGGGGATCTCCTGGTCGAGGTCGGTGGAGTAGAAGATCGACCGCGCCAGCTCCGGCGATTCCAGCAGCAGAATGTCGTTGGCCACGGCGATTTCGCGGATCTTCAGCGCGGTAAAGTCGCTGCCCTTGGCCAGCAACATCGGCGCGCCGCCCTTCTCCGGGTCGTACTTGAGCGCCACGGCGTAGTGGGTCGGGTTGGTGATGACCACGTCGGCATCCGGCACTGCCGCCATCATCTTGCGCTGGGACATTTCGCGCTGCAGTTGGCGAATCCGCTGTTTGACCTCGGGGCGACCTTCCTGGTCCTTGTGCTCGTCACGCACTTCCTGCTTGGTCATCAGCAGTTTCTTGTGGCTTTCCCACAGCTGAATCGGCGCGTCCACGGCGGCGATGATGATCAGCCCGCAGGCCATCCACAGCGCACTCCAGCCCACCACCTGCACACTGTGAATAATTGCGGACTCCAGCGGCTCATGGGCGATGCGCAGCAAGTCGTCGATGTCGGAGGACAACACCGTCAACGCCACAAACAGGATCAGGATAAATTTCGCCAGCGCCTTGAGCAGTTCCACCAGCGCCTTGGTGGAAAACATACGCTTAAGCCCAGGCCCAGGGTTCATGCGGCTGAACTTGGGCGCCATGCTGCCGGCGGCAAACAGCCAGCCACCCAAGGAAACCGGCCCGATCAGCGCCGCCAGCAACAGGGTGATAAGCACCGGCTGCACCGCCAGAATCGCGATCTTGCCCGAGTGCAACAGGTACTGGCCCATGGCGCCGGGGCTCAGCAGCACTTCGCGCGGCAGCGAAAAGTTGAGCTTCATCAGCTCCATCAGGTCCAGCGCCAGGCCACCGCCGTAGATCAGCAGGCCCCCGGCACCGGCGAGCATCACCGCCAGGGTATTGAGTTCTTTGGAGCGGGCAATCTCGCCCTTTTCCCTGGAGTCCTTTTTACGTTTCTCCGTGGGGTCTTCTGTTTTGTCCTGGCCACTCTCGCTCTCGGCCATGTCTCAACGCGCCCGTGCCAGATCACGTAAAAACTGCAAGGCGTCGGTGGCCAGCGGTTGATACTGATTGAGAATGTCGGCCATGCCGATCCAGAAAATCCCCATGCCCAACACCAGGGTCAGCGGGAAACCAATCGAGAAAATGTTCAGCTGCGGCGCCGCGCGAGTCATCACGCCAAACGCGATGTTGACCACCAGCAGCGCAGTAATCGCCGGCAACACCAGCAACAACGAGGCGCCCAATACCCAACTCATGCGGCCGACCAATTCCCAGAAGTGATTGACCACCAGCCCCGAGCCCACCGGCAAGGTGGTGAAGCTTTCGGTCATGACCTCGAACACCACCAGATGGCCGTTCATCGCCAGGAAAATCAAGGTCACCAGCATGGTCAGGAACTGCCCGATCACTGCCACCGACACGCCGTTGGTAGGGTCGACCATGGACGCGAAGCCCATGCCCATCTGGATCGAGATGATTTGCCCGGCGATTACAAAGGCCTGGAAGAACAACGTCAGCGAGAAGCCCATCAGCGCGCCGATCAATATCTGCTCGGCAATCAGCAACAACGCACTGAGGTCCAGGGCATTCACCGGCGGCATCGGCGGCAAGCCGGGCACGATGACGATGGTAATGGCGAAGGCAAAATACAGGCGGATGCGCCTCGGCACCAAGGTAGTCCCGAACACCGGCATGGTCATCAGCACTGCCGTGACGCGAAACATCGGCAAAATGAAAGACGCCACCCAGGTGCTGATCTGGGTGTCGGTCAAGGCCAGCACAGATTGCATCGGTCAGCCGATCAACTGCGGAATACTGCCGTACAGCTGCAGGATGTATTCCATAAAGGTTTGCACCAGCCACGGGCCGGCGACGATCAGGGTGATCAGCATCACCAGCAAACGCGGGAGGAAGCTCAAGGTCTGTTCGTTGATCTGGGTCGCGGCCTGGAACATCGCCACCAGCAGGCCCACCAACAGGCTCGGCACCACCAGCACGGCGACCATCATGGTGGTCAGCCACAGCGCTTCACGGAACAGGTCGACCGCTACTTCTGGCGTCATGTCACTACACCCCGCCGAAACTGCTGGCCAGGGTGCCGATAATCAGCGCCCAGCCGTCCACCAGTACAAACAGCATGATCTTGAACGGCAGCGAGATAATCAGCGGCGACAGCATCATCATCCCCATCGCCATCAGCACGCTCGCCACCACCAGGTCGATGATCAGGAACGGGATAAAGATCATGAAGCCGATCTGGAACGCGGTTTTCAATTCGGACGTGACGAAGGCCGGCACCAGAATGGTCAGCGGCGCCTGATCCGGCGTGGCAATGTCGGTGCGCTTGGACAAGCGCATAAACAGCTCCAGGTCGCTGGAACGGGTTTGCGAGAGCATGAAGTCCTTGATCGGACCCTGGGCCTTGTCGATCGCGTCCTGAGCCGAGAGTTTCTCCGCCAGATAGGGCTGCAAGGCTTGCTGGTTCACCTTGTCGAACACCGGCGCCATGATGAACAAGGTCAAAAACAGCGCCATGCCGGTAAGGATCTGGTTCGACGGCGTCTGCTGCAGGCCCAGGGCCTGACGCAGAATCGAGAACACGATGATGATCCGCGTAAAGCTGGTCATCAGCATGACAAACGCCGGGATAAAACTCAGCGCGGTCATGATCAGCAAAATCTGCAGGCTGACCGAGTATTCCTGCGCGCCGGCCGCGTTGGTGCCCAGGGTGATCGCCGGGATCGACAACGGGTCGGCTGCCAACGCCAGCGGCGCGGCCAGCAACAGCATGAGCGTCAATAAAACGCGCATTACTTCTTATCCTTCTGATCCTTGCCCAGCAACTCCATCAGGCGCTGGGCGAATTCCGGCGTGGCGGTCTCGGTCCTGGTTGCTTCCACCGGCGTCTTGAGTACGTGCAACGGGGTGATGCGGCCGGGCGTGATACCCAGCAGGATTTGCTCTTCGCCCACCTGCACCAGCACCAGCCGATCACGCGGGCCGAGGGCGCGCGAGCCGATCATCTCGATCACCTGGGCATTGCCCGGCCCGATGCGCTGCACGCGGCGCATCAGCCAGGCGAGCACGAAGATCAGACCGACTACCAGCAACAACCCAAGCACCAGCTGGGTCAACTGGCCGCCGATACCACCGCTGACCACAGGTGCCGCAGCCGCCACTTGGGCGACCGGCTCAGCCGCCAGGGAGCTCAATGGCAGCGCCAGAAACAGTCCCGCCATCGAATACTTCATCTCAGCGCAACTTCTTGATGCGTTCGCTTGGGCTGATCACGTCCGTCAGGCGGATGCCGAACTTCTCGTTGACCACCACCACCTCGCCATGGGCGATCAGGGTGCCGTTGACCAGCACGTCCAGCGGCTCACCGGCCAGGCGGTCGAGCTCGATCACCGAACCCTGGTTGAGTTGCAGCAGGTTGCGGATGTTGATTTCGGTGCTGCCGACTTCCATGGAGATCGACACCGGAATGTCGAGAATCACATCCAGGTTCGGGCCGTCGAGGGTCACCGGGTCGTTGTTTTTCGGCACGCTGCCGAATTCTTCCATCGGCAGGCGTTTGCCGGCCGGCGCCATGGCGGCGTCGGCGGCCAGCAGCGCGTCGATGTCGTCCTGGCCGACATCGCCGGTTTCTTCCAGGGCCGCAGCCCATTCGTCAGCCAGGGCCTGGTCTTCGGCGGAAGTGTTTTCGTGTTCGGTAGCCATTACATGTCCTCGGCGCAGCAAAAATTCATCGATAGAAGGGGCAGATCAGCGACGGTTGATCGGTTCGATCACTTGCAACGCCAGGTTGCCCTTGTGGGAACCGAGCTTGACCTTGAACGACGGCACGCCATTGGCGCGCATGATCAGCTCTTCCGGCAACTCCACGGGGATCACGTCCCCCGGTTGCATGTGCAAAATATCGCGCAAACGCAGCTGGCGACGGGCCACAGTGGCGCTCAAAGGCACGTCGACGTCCAGCAGGTCTTCGCGCAGGGCCTTGACCCAGCGTTCGTCCTGGTCGTCGAGGTCGGACTGGAAACCGGCGTCGAGCATTTCGCGCACCGGCTCGATCATCGAGTACGGCATGGTCACGTGCAGGTCGCCGCCACCGCCATCAAGCTCGATGTGGAAGGTGGAGACCACAATGGCTTCGCTGGGGCCGACGATGTTGGCCATGGCCGGGTTCACTTCCGAGTTGATGTACTCGAAATTGACTTCCATGATCGCCTGCCAGGCTTCCTTCAAGTCGATGAAGGCTTGCTCCAGCACCATGCGCACCACACGCAATTCGGTAGGGGTGAATTCACGCCCTTCGATCTTGGCGTGGCGGCCGTCGCCGCCGAAGAAGTTGTCCACCAGCTTGAACACCAGCTTGGCGTCGAGGATGAACAGCGCGGTACCGCGCAACGGTTTGATCTTGACCAGGTTGAGGCTGGTGGGCACATACAGCGAATGCACGTACTCGCCGAACTTCATCACCTGCACGCCGCCTACCGCTACGTCTGCCGAGCGGCGCAGCATGTTGAACATGCTGATACGGGTGTAACGGGCGAAACGCTCATTGATCATCTCCAGGGTCGGCATGCGCCCACGGACGATGCGATCCTGGCTGGTGAGGTCATAACTTTTGACGCTGCCGGGTTCGGCAGCCATTTCGGTCTGTACCAGACCATCGTCGACGCCATGCAACAGCGCGTCGATTTCATCCTGGGACAGCAGGTCTTGCACGGCCATGTCGTGATCCTACTGCAATACGAAGTTAGTGAAGAGCGCCTGCTCGACCACGACTTTGCCGAGCTCTTTCTGGGCCACTTCCTGCACGCTGGCAGTGACCTTCTGGCGCAGCATTTCCTGGCCGACCGGGGTGGCCAGGCTGTCGAAGCTCTGCCCGGAGAACAGCATCACCAGGTTGTTGCGGATCACCGGCATATGCACTTTAAGCGCATCCAGGTCCGCCTGGTTACGCGCCAGCAAGGTGATGCTCACCTGCAGGTAGCGTTGGCGACCGTTCTGATTGTAGTTGGCGACAAAGGCCGGCAGCATCGGCTCGAAGATTGCCGGTTGCTTGACGTTAGTGGCGGTTTCGGCGGCGGGAGCCGGTTTGCTCGCGCTGCTGTGCATGATGTACCACGTGCCGCCAATCGAGGCGCCAATGGCCAGGAGCAGGCCCAGCACAATCAGCAGGATCAGCTTGAGCTTGCCTTTGCCTGCGGGTGGGGTTGCTGCTGCGTCGTCACTCTTCGCCATGCCAATAATCCGTCACTATTCGGGGATTCATAGATCTACGGGAAGGCAAGAGCAAGTGTTATGCCAGAGTTGTCTGACTAACCGGGGAACGGCGAACACCCAAAATCAAATGTGGGAGCTGGCTTGCCTGCGATAGCGGTGGATCAGCTCACATCTCTGTGCCTGATACAGCGCCATCGCAGGCAAGCCAGCTCCCACATTGACCGCGCTTTTTGGCTCAAGTCAGGCGTAGTAATCGACGGCGCTGGAGCCGATCACGGTCTGGCTTACCGGCGCGACAGCCGCAGCCACTTCAGCAGCGTCACCCGCATCGCCGCCATCACCACGCCCACCACTGCCGCTTATGCCGCGGGCCTGATTCTGCTGCTGTTGCTCCTGGCCCTGACCCTGCCAGCCACGGGACTGGTCGGACACATTGACATCCACCTGCCCCATGCCTTGCTGGGCAAACATCTCGCGCAAACGGCCGGACTGGCTTTCCAGCGCTTCACGTACCACGGCGTGGCCGCTCATGAAGTTGACCTGGGCTTGCTGGTCGGCGGTCATATTGACCTTGATATCCAGGCGCCCCAGTTCAGCCGGCTGCAACTGAATCTCCGCCGACTTGAGGTTGGCGCTGGACAGGTACATCACGCGGTTGACCACCTCTTCGGTCCAGCCGCTCTGGTGCATGGCCAATGGCGCATTGGCCACGGGCGGCAAGGCGTTCGCGGTTTTCGGCGTGGCAGCCTGGGTCAGCGCGGCCAGGCGGTTGGCGAAATCATCCACCCGCGTGTCGCTGCCGGCGTCTTTCAAATCCTTGAGGCCACATTCGATCAGCCCACTGAAGGCCTTGTCGCCGCCCTGGTCAGTGCTGTCTTTGGTGGCTTGCTGGTCGACCATGTTGGCAAGACCTGCGGCAAAGTTCTGCGCGGCGGTTGGCTGGTCCTGAGTGGTGGTCGGCGCGGCTTTCTGTGGCGTCTGGCTGCTGGCCGACACATGGCCGCCCTGCTCCATGGCCAAGCGCACGGCCGGCATCGAATCCAGCGGATCGGCTTCGGGGTCGAAGGCCGGTTGCTTGGCGTCATCGGTGGCTGCGAGCGGTGCCGCGACCACCGGCTGGGCCGTGTCGTCATGAGTGGCTACCGGCGCGGGCGCTGGCACCGGAACAGGCACCGGCGCAACAACGGCGACCAATGCCGGGTCGACCACTGGATCAGCCGGGGGCTGCTGCGCCACGGCCGGGTCGGCGGGCTTGTCGTCATCACTGCTGGCGCTGTCGTCAGCCTTGGCCGGCTTGGCAGGCAAGGGATTGCCGCTATCGGCAACCGCTGGCGTGCTGGCGGCAGGCTTGTCGTTGTTGGCGACCGGCTTGGTGTTGGTGTCCGAAGGCTTGTCACGTGAGATTTTGACCGGAGTGTCATCGGTCTTCAGCGTGGGCTTGGGGCTTTGGTTGGCAAACACTTGAGCGAAACCAGGGCCCTTGTCCCGTGGGTCCGCGGCCGCTACAGGCGGTGTGGCGGCCGGCGCTTGAGGCTTGGCCGCAGCGGCAGCCTGAAGGAGCGAATTGGGGGCGACTGGCATAAGTAAAGGTCTCCACTGCACTGGGGGTCGGGGATGCAGTATTGGGAGGTAGAGCAAGAGTCGGGCCAGGTTTGGTTTTTTGACGGTAGATCCACTGTGCTCTGTGGGAGCTGGCTTGCCTGCGATGCAGACACCTCGGTGTATCAGGCAAAACCAGTCGATGCCATCGC
>NZ_VBVZ01000183.1 GCF_005863185.1 Pseudomonas edaphica | reverse complement strand
CGGTTGGTGGGCACGGGCGGCACATCTGGCATTGCAATGTTGCCCGGGTTTACCAGCAGCAACGGCTTTTGACCCGGCGCCGCGATGCTCAGCACCGACTCGCTGTTGCCCAGCATGTTCTGGAACAGCTCCGGCTTGGTCTTGATCAGGTCCAGGGTATTGCTGTCCTTGAGCAGGTTGCGCAACTGGTCGGCGCGATAAATCAGTGCGGCGTCGTCACGCTTGATCAGTTCACGCTCAAGCTCGCGGTACAACGCAACGCCCAAGGTGGCGAGCAGGGCGAATGCGAGCAGGGCGAAGATCAGCGCCAGGCGCAGGGTCAGCGAATAATGGCGGCGAGGGTTCATGGCTGGGTGTCGAAGCGGTAGCCGATGCCCCGCACGCTGTGGATCAATTTGAGCTGGAATGGGTCGTCGATTTTCAGGCGCAGGCGCCGCACGGCGACGTCGACCACATTGGTGTCGCTGTCAAAGTTCATGTCCCAGACCCGCGAAGCAATCATCGAGCGTGATAACACCTGGTCCTGGTGCGTGGCGAACAGGTGCAACAGGGCGAACTCCTTGTTGGTCAGCGTTATGCGCGTGCCGTTGCGGGTGACGCGGCGCTTGAGCACGTCGATCTGCAGGTCGGCGATGTGCAGTTGCTCTTCTTCGCGACTCGGGCCGCGACGCGTCAGGGTACGCAAGCGCGCGACCAGTTCGGCGAAGGAGAAGGGCTTGATCAGGTAGTCGTCGGCGCCCAGTTCCAGTCCCTTGATGCGGTCGGCGATGTCATCGCGGGCAGTGAGGAACAGCACCGGCGTGTCAGCCTCTTTGCGCAGGCGGCGCAGCACTTCCCAGCCGTCCATTTTCGGCATCATCACATCCAGCACGATGACGTCGAAGGGCGTTTCCAGCGCCTGGTGCAAGCCGTCTACGCCGTCGCGGGCAAGGCTCACCGAGTAACCCAGTTCCTGCAGGCCATTGAGCAGGTAATTGCCGGCCTTGGGTTCGTCTTCGACTACGAGGATGTTCATGGGAAGTGCCCTGGTTCGCTGCGTTGCGCAAGTGTAGCCGGATCAATTGTCACTGGGGCAACCGATGCCTTGCACCTGGTAGTCCAGCACGTGTTCACGGTCTTGGGAGTCGAGGTATTTGAGTTGTGCCGGGACGATCCCGCATTGGCCGTAGGTGTCGGTGCTCGACAGCACTTTGGCCACGTCCAGGTGCACGAAGAAGCCGGTTTTGTCGTGGATCACCTTAGTTTCAGGGGCTGTGTCGGCAGCGAACGCAGAGCCGGTAGCAAGCAAAGCGGCAAAGCCCAGGATAAACAGTTTCATGGCAGTAGCTCTCTTTAAGGGTTGGCTGCCGGGGCTGGCAGTGAGTTCACAGTAACCAGGCACCCCAAACAGCCAGCCAACAGGATCATGACAAGTTTGTAATGCGTGGTTTAAGGCTGGCGGCCGGACGCTTCGAGGATCAGGTCGGTGATTGCCTTGGCGTGGGACACCAGCGACAAGTGGCTCGACGGCAGTTCGATGGTGGTCGCGTTCATGCGCTTGGCCAGAAAACGCTCCAGGTTCGGGTTGATGGTCTGGTCATTGCTCGACACTGCGTACCAGGACGGCTTGGTGTGCCAGGCGGCATTCACCGTGCGGCCGTTGAACAGGGTCTTGGCGATCGGCTGTTGTACGGCGAACAGCTGCAGGGCTTTGGCGCGCGGCACGTCAGCGGCGAAGTACTTGAGGAAGGCGTCCTGGTTCAGCGTCAGGTAACCGTCGTGCTCGACGACACCGGCGCGCACCGGCGTGCTGGGGTATTTGGCAGACAGGGCGACGAAGTCTTCGTTGGCGTCCGGTGCACGGGCGGCCACATACACCAGTGAGCTGACCTTGGGGTTCGCCCCGGCGTCGCTGACCACGGTGCCGGCGTAGGAGTGACCGACCAGCACGGTAGGGCCGTCCTGTTGGTCCAGCACGCGGTTGGTGGCAGCGACGTCATCGGCCACCGAAGTCAGTGGGTTTTGTACGGCGGTCACATGCAGCCCGGCGGCCTGCAGGCGCGTGATCACCTCGGACCAGCTCGAGCCGTCAGCCCAGGACCCGTGCACCAACACCACATTGTTGGCCTTGATCGGCGCGACAGTGCCGGCCATGGCGGTGCCGGTGCCCAGCATCAACAGGCTGGCGGCGATCAGGCAGAGTTTGCTGGCAGGTTTCATCGTGCGGCCCTTCATCATCAGTGGGAAGTTGTGCCACCCGGTGTGGGTGACTGACGACGCCACTGTATGAAGCGAGGGTGCTGACAAGCCTTACAGGCTCATTACAAACCTGTCATTCAATCGCAGGGGCCGCCAGATACCGCTGGCGTTTACAAGCGAGGAGGTGACCCGTAGATTGCATCGGGCCGATTATTTGTTACCGCCTATGAGGAAGCCACGCAGTGTCCATCCGAGGTCCAGTTGTGTTTAACCAGCGTTACCGCGCCTTCCTGTTTGATATGGATGGCACCCTGCTCAACTCGATTGCCGCCGCCGAGCGCGTGTGGAGCATCTGGGCTGAACGCCACGGTCTGGAGGTGGCGGCGTTCCTGACCACCATTCATGGCGCACGCGCCATTGACACCATTACCCGCCAGGCGCTGCCAGGGGTAGATCCCGAAGTTGAAGCACAGTGGATTACCGAGGCCGAAATCAACGACGTCGAAGGCGTGGTGGCGATTCCCGGTGCTGTCGGGTTTCTGAATAGCGTGCCTGGCGATCAATGGGCACTGGTCACGTCTGCGCCCAAGGCGCTCGCGCTACGACGCCTGGCTGCGGCCGGTATTACGCCCCCGGCCGTGCTGGTGACGGCCGAGGACGTTGCCAGCGGCAAGCCCGATCCCGCCTGTTACGTGCTGGGCGCCCAGCGTCTGGGTGTGCCGGTGCAGGATTGCCTGGTGTTCGAAGACGCTTCGGTGGGGATTCGCGCCGGGGAGGCGGCCGGCGCGGATGTGCTGGTTGTAACCAATACACACCTGACGCCGATCGTCACGGTGCATGCCTGCATTAACGACTATCAGCCGCTGCAGGTTCTGCGCGATGCAGAGGGCACGTTACGCTTGCAGCGCCTGGAAGACTGAAACGAAAAAGCCGAGCCCGTTATCGGTCTCGGCTTTGTGCGCAGGAAGGGGAGTCGGGTGGCGCCTGCAGTCGGCTGCTCTTGATACCTTGGCGCGAAAGCACCATTTCCCTGAGGATTTCATTGGCAAGCCGGGCAATCGCCTCGGGGCCATGGTAGTGCGCGCGCACGATGCCGGTAATCGCGAAATGGTCGGTTTCCGGACCACTAAGGATGGCGGAAAGGGTGCCGTCAGCGTGTAACGTACAGGTGATCGCATAGCTGGGCAAACGCGCCGCCAGGGCCGCTTCGATTTGAGATTTGCTGAGGGTATCCATCTGCGTCAATGCCTTTCAGAAACCGTGCAAGCCCAAGCATAGATCCTGCCGCCGACCTGTAAATACCGGCGATCTAATAGCAGATTAGCCGCCATCAACGTGCGGTTTTCGGGTGCTCACGTTGCGCGGCGCGCTGGCATAATTTGCGCAAAATGGCTTTCTGGATAGGCTGTAGGCAGAACACGAACAGGTAGCCGCACAAGAAGAGTGTAAGTTCCATCGACGAACGCTTGCCGGGGTCACTGACTGTTTCGATCTCGAACTTCACGCCATATCCCAGCACCACGAAGGCCAGCCCTATCAGCAGGGCGATCCCCCAAGACTTGGAGGCAAGCGGTTGTTTTGCAATCGGTCTCATCGACGTGCTCCTGAACGCACACTGATGGTAGGGTTATAGTCAGTGGATTCGGCCGCGAATTACGCAACAAGTTCCAGTCGCCAAGACAGTTTTATCTTGCAGCGTAGCTGAAAGCATAAAGCACGCCGATCATGCAGGAAGCGCGAGTGGGCGGAAGGGTTTTCGCCAGCCATCACAATGAACGAAAAGGCTGGCTACTGAGTGAGGCGTCAAGGAGTCTGGTTTTTGTCCGGAGCTGTCAGGCCAGCCTGAATGCGCTGGTAGATCTCCTCGCGATGCACGGCAACGTCCTTGGGTGCGTTGATGCCGATTCGTACTTGCTGGCCGCTGACGCCCAGGATGGTGATCGTGATGTCATCACCGATGTTTATGCTTTCACCAACTTTGCGGGTGAGTATCAGCATGGACTTCTCCTTGATTACTTTTAAGGACACATGTTTCAGACAGGGCAGGTGTCGGATGTGTGTAGCTTACTGCTAAGCGCTTCCCTGTGACTGCCTCTTTTAGGACGCATAGAGGCGACATTAATTCCCATGGCGGCATCATACAGGTCTGCGATACATCATTCGCATTGTTTAAGCCAACGTTTATGACGGCCAGAATAGACAGTGAATGATAAAGTTGCCTCTTTATCCTTAAAGGAGCAGGGCAGTGCGTAAAGTAGCGATGGCAATTGCGGTGTTGGCGTTGGCCGGTTGCGGTGAAGGTAAACCGGTTGACGCCCCCAAGGCCAAGCCTGCCGTGACCGAGAGCCAGCCACAAACCGGGGCGATTGCCGCTCAGGAATGGGATGTGTGGGTAGGCCCGCCGGACCATAAGCTGCAAGCAATCACCGACCTGACTGCCTGGTTGCTCGAACATGGTTTCAACTTCTATATCGTCAAAACAGACGGCAAGGACGAGGTGTATCTAGGCCCGTTCGCGAGCAAGGCCGAGGCTGAAGCCAAGCAGGCGCTGCTGACCGAAAAGCTCGCACGGGCCAAGAAAAACGATACCGAATCAGAGGTTATCGAGCACAAGGTCGCGCAATAACCGGCAGGGTGGGCGGCAACTCCGCCCACGCTCAACCGCAGGTCTTCAGGTTTACCGGGCCGACGAACTCGTTACCGCGCCCCATCACACACGCCACAGTCTGGTTGCGCTGGCGCTCCCAGGGTTGCACCGGATAGGTCTTGTTCCAGGCTTCATACAGCTGGCGGTCCTGTTTTGACAGGCGCAAGCCGTATTGTTTGCTCATGTAAAAATACGTTCGGGCGATCATTCCGCGAATAGACGGGCGGGGCATGACTTTTTTGGCCTTGAAATCGACCTGGGTCAGGCATGAGCCGTACTGCCCGCGTTGCGCCGGCAGCCAGCCAAAACTGAAGTTGTTACGGTCGCCATTGACCTCGCCGATGCTCGGCACCAGGTTGTGCAGGTCCGCCTCGGCGCGCTTGAACACATCATCGTGACGCGTACAGTTTTTGCGCCCGCCGGCTTGCCAGCACTGGCGCTGATGTCCGATCTGCCAGGCCGGGACGATATGTTCCCATTCGATGCGTGCGGCACGGTTGGCATTTTTGCGCGGTACGTAACCGCAGGCTTTCAAATCGACCCGGTTGCCGGTGTATTTGCAGCCACAGTAGAACTCCGTGGATTGCGGGGCGTAGAGCTTCCAGGCGACTTTCTTGGCCTCGCTGAAGGTTCGAGGCGCCTGTGCGTGGGCTGTAACGGCAAAAAACAGGCAAAAAACAGCAATAAAACGGCCACTCATTGAATCAATCTTCCTTCGGCACAACCCAGAAAATCTGCACGCCACCGTCATCCCGGTAGGCGAGGGTGACGTTGTCGTTCTCCGCAATCTCCTCCAGCAAGCGCGCCCATTCCTCCTCAGGCTCATCCGGCAAGCGGAAGATCAAGGCCGCCTTGGCTTTCTGGGCGTTGGTCGAATTGATGATTTTTTGCACGCGAACGGCAAGGCGTGCGTAGGCGTCAGGGGTTGGCGCTGCAGAAGAGGACGTTGCCACGGAGTATTCCTTAGTGTGCTGTACGGGCATACAGTATTTAACTGTTACGATTTTCGCAACTGCTTAAAATTCAGAAGGTTTATCTGGCGGCGATTCGAGCGGGGTTATGCAGCGCGGGGAGTTGTATCCAGGTGTAAGAGGAGAGGTAGAGGCGGGCAAACCCGCCTCTACGCGTGTTACCGGGGGATCAATATTCCCAGAACATCCGTTGCAGCTCTTTGCTGTCCTGGGTCTTGGTCAGGGCAACCATCGCCAGAATCCGGGCTTTTTGTGGGTTCAGGTCATGTGCGACGACCCAGTCGTACTTGTCGTCAGGCTGTTCGGCATTGCGCAGAACGAAACCACCGGCATTCACGTGGGAAGAACGAATGATCTGCACACCTTGCTTGCGCAGTTCCTGCAGGGCAGGCACCACCTTGGAAGACACCGAACCGTTGCCGGTACCGGCATGGATGATGGCTTTGGCGCCGGCCTGGGCCAGGGCTTTGACAGCCGTGTCGCTCACGTTGCCGTAGCCGTAGGCGATTTCAACGTCCGGCAGGCTCTTGATGGTCTTGATGTCGAACTCCGAATCCATGGTGTGGCGCTTGGCAGGCAAGCGGAACCAGTAGGATTTGCCTTCAACTACCATGCCCAGCGGGCCCCATGGGCTCTTGAAGGCTTCGGTCTTGATGTTGATCATTTTGCTCACGTCGCGACCCGATTGGATCTCGTCGTTCATGGTCACCAGTACGCCCTTGCCGCGCGCGTCTTTGCTGCCGGCAACGGCCACGGCGTTGTACAGGTTGAGCATGCCGTCCGCCGACATGGCGGTGCCTGGGCGCATGGAGCCGACCACCACGATTGGCTTGTCGGTTTTTTCCACCAGGTTGAGGAAGTAAGCGGTTTCTTCCAGGGTGTCGGTGCCGTGGGTGATCACGATACCGTCCACGTCCTTGCTGTCGGCCAGTTCGGCAACACGACGGCCCAGTTGCAGCAGGTTTTCGTTGTTGATGCTTTCGGACGCAATTTGCATCACTTGTTCGCCGCGTACGTTGGCGATCTGACTAAGCTCAGGAACGCCGGCGATCAGTTGTTCGATGCCGACTTTGGCCGCCTGGTACGTGGCACTGTTGGCCGCACTGGCGCCGGCGCCAGCAATGGTGCCGCCGGTGGCGAGGATCACGACGTTGGACAGTTTGGTCTTGGTTTCAACTTCCTTTGCCTGGGCGGCAACGGGGAACAGCAGCAGGAGGGCGAGGGCGCCCGGAACAAAAGTCTTCAGTGCAGATTTCATTATTTTTCTCTCTGGTTTTTGATGAGTGCTGTAGCAGGTTCATCGAGAACACCCGGGCCGTTCTGAATGCCGCTAGGTGCTTGGAAAGAGCAGGATTTGTACCAAGCCCATGATGTTCGCGGTCATAAATTAACGTGTTGATTTAAAACAACTTATATTGAATTTTAGGATGGGAGGGCAGCGTGCTCGTCCGGCATTCCGAACAGCAGGGTGGTATTGCGTTCGGTTGTCCGAAAACCATGATGGAATATCAACGGAGGGTGTGGGACTTGGGCGCCATAGCCTGTCGTTTTAGACAGCGACCGGGAGAAGCTGAGGTTCAATCCTGCGACCCGCAGGGTGTAAGGGAAGGTAACCGAGCGCCTGGATGAAAGACGCTTTTCACCCGTTGACAAATCTCGACAAGGTTCTCATAGTTTGAACAACGCAAACGTTTGCGAGATGTTTCGCAGTGCAAGCGTTGCTCACAATAATCATAAGATCGGAGTGAACCCATGAAGCTGCCATTTGCTGGACGTCTTCTTGCTGTCGCTGTGCTTGCTGCCGCATCCGCTGCTCTGCCCCTTTCCTCTGCTTTTGCCGATGACGCCGCCGCCAAACCCAAGGTCGGCCTGGTGATGAAGTCCCTCGCCAACGAATTTTTCGTGACCATGCAGGACGGCGCCAAGGCTTATCAGAAAGAACACGCCGCCGATTTCGACATGATCACCAACGGGATCAAGAACGAAACCGACACCAGCGCGCAGATCGATATCGTCAACCAGATGATCCTCGCCAAAGTAAACGCCATCGTGATTGCTCCGGCTGATTCCAAGGCGCTGGTCACCGTGTTGAAGAAAGCCTCCGATGCCGGCATCAAGGTCGTCAACATCGATAATCGCCTTGACCCGGACGTGCTCAAAAGCAAAAACCTCGATATCCCGTTCGTAGGTCCGGACAACCGCAAAGGCTCCAAGCTGGTGGGTGACTACCTGGCCAAGCAACTGAAGGCAGGTGACAAGGTCGGCATCATCGAAGGCGTGCCGACCACCACCAATGCCCAGCAGCGCACCGCAGGCTACAAGGATGCGATGGACGCCGCGGGCATGAAGATTGTTTCCACCCAATCGGGTAACTGGGAAATCGACCAGGGCCAGAAGGTGGCGTCTGCCATGTTGAGCGAATACCCGGACCTCAAGGCAATGCTGGCGGGTAACGACAACATGGCCCTGGGCGCTGTCTCTGCCGTGCGTGCGGCGGGCAAGGCCGGCAAGGTGCTGGTGGTTGGCTATGACAATATCGAAGCCATCAAGCCTATGTTGCAAGACGGCCGCGTACTCGCGACCGCCGACCAGGCCGCGGCCCAGCAAGCGGTGTTCGGTATCCAGAACGCGCTCAAGCTGGTCAAGGGTGAAAAAGTCGATGCCAAAGACGGCGTGATCGAAACCCCAGTCGAACTCGTCCTCAAGAAGTAATCCTGGCAGCACCCAACAGCGCCCGCTCGTCCTGAGCGGGCGCCTGGAGATTTTCCTATGTCATCTTCCGCCCCGAACGCTGTCCTCTCGGTCAGCGGTATCGGCAAGACCTATGCCCAACCGGTGCTGTCCGACATCACCCTGACGCTCAATCGCGGGGAAGTGCTGGCGCTGACCGGTGAGAATGGCGCAGGTAAAAGCACCTTGTCGAAAATCATCGGCGGGCTGGTCACGCCGACCACCGGGCACATGCAGTTCAATGGCCAGGATTACCGTCCCGGCAGCCGCACCCAGGCTGAAGAGCTGGGCGTGCGCATGGTCATGCAGGAACTCAACCTGCTGCCGACCCTGACCGTGGCCGAAAACCTGTTCCTGGACAACCTGCCCCGCAACTGTGGCTGGATCAACCGCAAGCAACTGCGTAAAGCTGCGATCGAAGCCATGGCCCAGGTCGGCCTGGATGCGATCGACCCGGACACCCTGGTGGGGACGCTGGGCATTGGCCATCAGCAAATGGTCGAGATCGCCCGCAACCTGATCGGCGACTGCCATGTACTGATCCTCGACGAACCGACCGCCATGCTCACGGCCCGTGAAGTCGAGATGCTCTTTGAACAAATCACCCGCCTGCAGGCTCGGGGCGTGGCGATCATTTATATTTCACACCGGCTTGAAGAGCTCGCCCGTGTTGCCCAGCGCATTGCAGTACTGCGTGACGGCAAGCTGGTCTGCGTCGAGCCGATGGCCAATTACAACAGTGAGCAGTTGGTGACCTTGATGGTCGGCCGCGAGCTGGGTGAGCAGATCGACCTGGGGCCACGCACCATTGGCGGCCCGGCGCTGACGGTCAAAGGCTTGACCCGCTCGGACAAGGTTCGCGATGTGTCCTTTGAAGTGCGTGCCGGTGAGATCTATGGCATTTCAGGCCTGATCGGCGCCGGCCGCACTGAATTGCTGCGTCTTATCTTCGGTGCCGACTTGGCCGACAGCGGCACCGTGGCCCTGGGTTCGCCAGCCCAGGTGGTGAGCATTCGCTCGCCGGTGGACGCAGTGGGCCATGGCATCGCGCTGATCACCGAAGACCGCAAGGGCGAAGGCCTGCTGCTGACCCAATCCATCAGCGCCAACATTGCCTTGGGCAACATGCCGGAAATCTCCGGTGGCGGCGTGGTCAACAGCCGCGACGAAACTGCCTTGGCCAAGCGCCAGATCGATGCCATGCGCATCCGCAGCTCCAGCCCGGCGCAGTTGGTGTCCGAGTTGTCGGGCGGCAACCAGCAGAAGGTCGTGATTGGCCGTTGGCTGGAGCGCGACTGCGCGGTAATGCTGTTCGATGAGCCGACTCGCGGTATCGACGTCGGCGCCAAGTTCGACATTTATGCCTTGCTCGGCGAATTGACGCGCCAGGGCAAAGCGCTGGTGGTGGTATCGAGTGACCTGCGCGAACTGATGCTGATCTGCGATCGCATCGGTGTGCTGTCTGCCGGGCGCTTGATCGAGACCTTCGAGCGCGACAGCTGGACCCAGGACGAATTGCTCGCCGCCGCCTTTGCCGGCTATCAAAAACGTGACGCGCTGCTCAACGACGCAGTGCTTAGGGAAACACCATGAAAATCACTTCTTCCCCGGGCAAAACCGGCGGCAACTTCTACGGCCTGGGCACCTACCTGGGGCTGGCCGGCGCCTTGCTCGCGATGATTGCGCTGTTCTCGGTGCTCAGCGACCACTTCCTGTCCTATGACACCTTCAGCACCCTGGCCAACCAGATCCCGGACCTGATGGTGCTGGCGGTGGGCATGACGTTCATCCTGATCATCGGCGGCATTGATCTGTCGGTGGGCT
>NZ_VBVZ01000182.1 GCF_005863185.1 Pseudomonas edaphica | reverse complement strand
CTTGTCTTGACGGCCTAACTTTAAGTTAGGGCTTAGGCCTTTCGCTTTCGGTTAACTATTAGTCGCCGCGGTGCCTCCAGGGGCTCGACTTCCCGCTTGGTGGGCATTTCAATGTCGGCAGGTGCGGCAGCGGCCTCCTCATCGCCATAAGTGATCCAAATTGAATCTCCGCCATCCCATTCGAACTTGTAGCCAGCTTCATTTAGCTCATGACTGAGCTCAAATTGAATTTTGGCCAAGTCTTCCGATGGAAGCGATTCAAGTCCAAGGTCCCTGAGCTGCACTTCGGCTGCATTCAATCCCCGAACAATTGAGCGGTTGATTGAGATCCTGATTCGCTCTCGGACTATAGCTGGGATGCTTTTCCTCGCTACAGAGGCATAAGTCTTGGCTTCTTCGGCCGTGAAGAGAGCTTCGGGCGATTTGCCATCCGCGAGCAGGCTTAAATCGAGGCGTGCCACCACCTCGGCGGTGAGTGAGCGCCCGCTCTCCCTTGCGGCGCGCTCAAGCTCTGCCTTGAGTTCGGCCGGCATCCTGAAATTTACTTGAAGGTCTGTTCTGCTCATTTTCAAATAATGAAGCACGGTGCTATTGACTGCAACAAAGCACGGTGCTTAACTATCAATCAAGCACGGTGCTTGGTATGGAGAGTTCAAGATGAAAGTAAGGGAAATGGCTCAAGTTGTGTTTCGGGCAGAGCCAGATATTAAGGCCTGGCTTGAAAGGAAGGCGCAGCAAGAGGAGCGCAGCCAAAACTGGCTGGTGGGAAAGGCGCTAAGGGAGGCGATGCAGCGAGATGAACAAATCAAACAGGCATAAAAAAGCCCCAAGCGCGCCAACGCTTGAGGCTCATGAAGCAGAACGTCAATCTTCTAGGAAAAACGTCATGAGCGATATTAGCACAGCTACATCCAATGTCATCCCTTTCGACTTTCGCGGTCACAGCGTTCGCGCAGTGATTATCGACGACGAGCCATGGTTCGTTGCAACGGACGTCTGCAAGATCCTCAAGCAGAGCAACACCACGAAGGCCCTGTATTCATTGGACGACGATGAACGGTCTAACTTTAAGTTAGGTCGTCAGGGGATGGTGAACATCATCAATGAGTCGGGTCTCTACACACTGACTCTGCGCTGCGATGACGCCATCAAAAAGGGAAGCACTGCGCACGCTTTCCGCCGATGGGTTGTTTCGGAAGTTCTGCCTTCCATCCGCAAGACCGGAACCTACGTCGACAGCAGTAACAAAATGTCCACCCTCATGGACGAGCTGATCGGCATGAGCGAGCTGAATGTCATCAAGGGCTTGATCCGCGACAAATCCAAAGCTGTTCCGGCTGATCAGCGCCAAGGCTTTCAACTGGTGATGCACAACCGCCTGCACACCCGCTTCAATGTGCCGCGCACCGAGTTGATTCCGGCCGCGCAGTTCGAGCAGGCATGCAATTTTATCGGCGGCTACGCGCTTGAGGGTGAATTCCTTGGTAAGGAAGAGCCCAAGCCTCCACTGAGTATCCACTACCCGATTGAGACGCTGACCGCTCGCCGCGAGGGAATGCTGATCGTCCGCAACGAAGACCAAGCGTGGCTGGACGTGACGATGCATGACCTGCGCGACCTTCATGGCAGTGGCACTCCGCTCGAACAGCTTCTTTGGGAGCTTGAGCAGGCCGGCTTCGACATTGAAGGTGCATGGTGGGAACTTCGGACCTATCGAAACAAGCTGCGCGAATTCAGTTCCTTTGTCACAGGCATGGGGCGGGTGGCTGAAGAGCCGCATCGTTATGCGGTGAAGACCCCAAAGGCGAGGGCGGCAGCATGAACTTCACCCTCAAAGCAGGTGGTCGCGCCTTGATCCTTTCGCCGGAGCGGCCAAAGCTGGTCGGCCGCTCTGGCCAATTGATTCGCAAGGTCGACGAAAATTGGCTGATGCTGGTCGAGGGCAATCGCTACGCGGTCAGCGAGAAAAGTCTGATGCCGCTGGACGGCTTCAATCCAAATGTGGCCGCGTCGATTGAACTGAGGAAGACAGCATGAGTAGCGTAGTTCCGTTCAGCTTTAAAGGTGCAGGTGTTCGCGTTGTTGCAGACGATCACGGCGAGTCGTGGTTTGTTGGTCGCGATCTTTGTACTGCGCTCGGGTACGCGGATCAGACTAGTGCTATGAAACAGCATTGCCGTGGGGTGGTGAAATACCACCCCATCGCCGACAGCATGGGTCGCCTGCAAGAGACTCGAATTCTTGCTGAGCCGGACATGCTCAGGCTGGTTATCAACAGTCAACTTCCCGCAGCTGAGCAGTTCGAGCGCTGGGTCTTCGAGGATGTTCTCCCGACAATACGGAGGACTGGCAGTTATCAGATGCCAGCGAATGACGCCACAATTCCAGTTGAGCGGCAGTTGCCGGTTGCAGCGGACAGTCTCGACGCAGCCAAGCGCATTGCCGAATGCTTCGGCCTTGAAGGAAACCAAGCTCTGTTGAGCGCCAATAGCATGGTCAAGGCAGCCATCGGCGTGGACCTGATGGAGATGGCTGGCGTAAAGCGTCTCGTCAACGAATCGCAAGAGATGAACTTCACCCCAACCGAGCTTGGCGCGAAGTTCGGCATGAGCGCGGTGAGCATGAATAAGCTGCTTGCTGATTGCGGTCTCCAGCATCAGGTCATCTACAAGCCTGGCAAGAAACGCTGGGAGGTGATGCCCGACGGCAAGATGTTCGCGGTCATCACCGACACCGGCAAGAAACACAGCGACGGAAAGCCGGTGCAGCAGATCCTATGGAAGGAGTCGGTTCAGGAGATGCTGGCCAGACTGGCCGAACAGCTTCGGTCCGGGCTTCCCGCTGTAGTAGCTGGCGGCGTCCGACGTTAGATTTCAAATGTGATCCTGAATCACATTTATCTACCGCCACGAATTAACCCCGCCCATGCGGGGCTTTCGGCGTACCAAAGTCGGATCAAGGAATGCCAAAGATGAATCCAGTGAGTAGCCGAGAGAAACCTCGAAACGCCAAGGGCAACGAAGTGCTGAAGGTCGAGTATCTTGGGAAGACAATGAGGGCCAACGTCATCCTTGGGGCGAAGGAGGGCGATATGGACGACTCCAAAGCCCCTGAGGGTGCTGAGTTTCAGATCAACATGATTTTGGATCGTGCAGTGGTCGAAAAAGAGGTTCGCGAGATGCTCGATGAGGCCAAGGACGGCAATCAGATGCTGTTCATGTGCAGGACGTTCAACATCAGGAAGGATGTGTTGACCGCTCTCGGATTTGTCGAAGGCGCGCTCACCGCATAGGAAGGGTCGAGCTCTAGTGATACGCTCCCTCCTTTAACCAGGAGGGATGTCATGCGTATTTTATTGGCTTCGGTCATCGCTGTTTCTGTGTTGCTGGCTGCGTGCTCGACACCCGGCGATCTTAAAAAAAATGCCCCAACAATCAGTTCCAGTAGCAAGAAGTCGCCAAAACAATACGCACTTTGCGTTTTTCCGAAATGGCAGGAGGAGCGATCGACCTCAACAATGTCCGAAACGGAAGATGGCTATCGCCTTATTGTTGCGACAGATATGATGGCAGACGAAGTCCTTGAAATCGGAAGATCTGGAAGTGGAAGCAGGGTCGCGCTATATCAGCGCATGCCCTGGGCAAAAATGGTGGGGCGAGGCGCAATAGAAGACGCGGTTCGCAACTGCCTCTAACCGATTATTAAGACAAACCGCCCTACGGCGGTTTTTTTACGCTTGGAGAAAAGCAATGACAGCAATCGCTATTGAATATGCACCAATAGAAACTGTCCGGCTCGGCGGGCAATTACGCCAATTTGGCAAAGAGTACAGACTGGCGGTTCGCAGTCCCGCAGAGGCAATTAAGGCTCTTTGCGTCCAGCTTCCTGGGCTTGAACGATTTATTAGTTCTGCTAAAGCGCGAGGTCTTGAGTTCGCAGTTTTCCGTGGCAAACGGAACATTGGCGAGGCAGAGATTGGCTATCAGGGGCGAGGCGTGATTCGTATAGTCCCAGTAATTACAGGCTCCAAGCGCGCAGGGATTCTTCAGACCATCATCGGTGCTGTCCTGATAGTTGCGTCATTCTTTGCTGGTCCGGCTGGCCCGGGCCTGATGGCCGCCGGTATCGGCCTCGTCGCTGGTGGCGTGATCCAAATGCTCAGCCCGCAGGCCGGCGGCCTCAAGACCAGCGCCGCGCCAGAAAATACGCCTGGCTACGCCTTCGGCAGCGCCAAGAACACTACGGCATCCGGCAACCCGGTACCGCTCTGCATCGGCGAGCGCCGCTGGGGCGGGGCAATCATCAGTGCCGCGATTTACGCCGAAGACCAGATGTAACGACCACCCGCAGTCCCAATGCCGGCCATGAGCCGGTTTTTTATTGCCTGGAGGAAAGCATGGGCGCAGCACGCAAGATTGATATCCACGGCGCCAAGGGCGGCGAAGACAAACCAAAAACGCCAACGGAAGCCCCGGACAGTCTGCGCTCGGTCGCTATTGCCAAGATGCTCATCGCTATCGGCGAGGGTGAATTCGAAGGCACGCCGACGGCGCGCGACATTTACCTCGACAACACCCCGCTGCAAGATCCTCAGGGCAACATGAACTTCCCGAACGTGAAGTGGGAATGGCGCACTGGGGCGGTGGACCAGACCTATATCCAAGGCATTCCATCTGTCGAGAACGAGACCACTATCGGTACCGAGTTGCGAAGCGGAACGCCGTGGGTTCGCTCGATCAGCAACACCCAGCTTTCTGCCGTGCGCGTGCGCTTCGCCTGGCCAGCTCTCCAGTCGGTAGATGCCGGCGGCAACATCAACGGATACCGGATCGAGTACAAGGTTGAGCTGGCAACCGACGGCGGCGCATATCAGCAGGTGCTTAGCGAGGCTGTCGACGGTAAGACCACCAGCCTGTACGAGCGCACACGCCGTATTGATCTTCCGAAGGCGACCACCGGCTGGCTGATGCGCATCACCCGAATTACAGCCAATCAGAACAACAATAAAATCTCTGACACCATGCAGATCGCCGGCTTCACCGAGGTGATCGACGCGAAGATCCGTTACCCGAACACCGCGTTGCTCTACATCGAGTTCTCGGCTGAGCAGTTCCGCAGCATTCCGGCGGTAACTGTGGGCTGCAAGGCTCGAAAATGGTCGGTGCCGAGCAACTATGACTCCGCATCGCGCACATACAGCGGCGTGTGGGACGGTACCTTCAAGGAGGCCTACACCAACAATCCGACCTGGGCGACGCTCGGCATTACCACCAACGACCGCTTTGGCCTTGGCCGCCGCATAAAGCCTTGGATGGTCGACAAGTGGGAGCTTTACCGGATCTCGCAGTACTGCGATCAGTTGGTGCCGGACGGAAAGGGCGGTATGGAGCCGCGCTTCATCTGCAACTTGAACTTGCAAAGCAAGGCCGACGCATGGTCTCTGCTGCGTGACATCTCCGCCATTTACCGAGGCATGACGTACTGGGCCCAAGGCCAGGTGTTCACCCTGTCGGATATGCCACGCGCTACTGACTTCGACTTCGCCTATACACGGGCGAACGTGATCGATGGCAAATTCACCTACTCCAGCGCTTCGGAGCGCACTCGCTACACCAGGGCGCTGATCAGCTACGACAACCCGCTAAACAACTACGACACAGACGTCACGGCGGTGACCGACCAGAAGCTGCAGCGGCGCTACGGCGACAACCCTCTGGAGATCAGTGCGATTGGCTGTACGCGCGAATCCGAGGCCCAGCGCCGCGGGAAGTGGGCGCTGCTCACAAACTCCAAGGACCGTGCGGTCACCTTCAAGGTCGGCCTCGACGGGCGCATCCCGCTGCCTGGCTACGTGATCCCGATCGCGGACGAACTACTGGCTGGTCGGCCGGTGGGCGGACGCATCTCGGCGGTAAACGGCAAGGTCATCACCCTGGACCGCGACACCCAGGCCAAGTCCGGTGACCGACTCATCCTCAACCTGCCAGACGGCAAGTGTGAGGGGCGTACCGTGCAATTGGTCAGTGGCCGCCAGATCACCGTGACCGTGGCTTACTCCGTGGCGCCAGAACCTGAACTGGTGTGGGCGCTGGATGCCGATGACCTGGCCATTCCGCTTTACCGCGTGGTGAGCGTGGCCCGGCCAGAGCCCGGCGTGTTTGAAATTTCAGCAGTGCAATATGACCCGAGCAAGTTTGCTCACATCGACACCGGCGCGCGCTTGGAAGAACGGCCGATCAGCGTTATCCCGATCACTGTGGTTCCGGCGCCGGCAAGTGTCACGCTCACGTCGAGCTACGCCGTGAACCAGGGCATTGCCATCAGCACAATGAACATATCGTGGCCCGCCGTCGCTGGCGCGGTCGCCTATGACGTGGAGTGGCGCAAGGACAGCGGCAACTGGATCAAGGTGCAGCGAACCGGCTCGACGAGCGTGGACGTCACCGGCATCTACTCGGGCGCCTACTTGGCCCGCGTGCGGTCCGTGAGTGCGTTCGAAATCTCGTCGATCTGGAAAAGCTCGAACCTGACCAACCTGGAAGGGAAGGTTGGCCTGCCGCCGGCGGTGTCGTCCCTGACCACCACCAGCGAGCTGTTCGGCATCAGCATCAAGTGGGTCTTTCCACCTGGTGCAGAGGATACCCAGCGCACCGAGCTGTGGTATGGCCCGGCGAACAATCTGGCGGCTGCAACGAAGCTGGCCGACCTGGCGTATCCGCAACAAGATTACCGCATGCAGTCGCTGCTGGCAGGCGCAACGCTGTTCTTCTGGGCGCGCCTGGTTGACCGTACCGGCAACATCGGTCCGTTCTACCCGGTGGTGAATGGCGTAATGGGCCAGTCCAGTTCGGACGCGGGGCCGATCCTTGAGCAGATCAAGGGCCAGATCGACGAAACCGCGCTTGGTCAGCACCTGAAGGACCGAATCGACCTGATTGATGGCACAGGCCCAGGCTCGGTGAACGGTCGTATCGACGCCGCCAAGGAAGAGCTCGAGGGGTTGATCGATCAAATTGTCGACGCCTTGGAGTACGTTCCGTCGAAGGCGTATGTGCTGAACGATATTGTTCGTCAGGGCCAGCATCTGTATCAGGCAAACGGCCCGGTGCCGGCGAACAACCCGCCGCCAAACGCAACTTATTGGACCGATATCGGCACGGTAACGCAGACGGTCAACGCTCTGGTCACTCAGGTTCAGCAGAACTCGGCGACGATCAACCAGCACGGCCAGGACATCACTGCCCAGGCCCAGCAGCTGAATGCAGTGAAGGTGACAGTCAACGACCCAGTCACCGGCGTGAATGCCACGGCCAGCGGACTCAGCACTCTAAAAGCCACGGTGACCACGCTCGACGGAAAAGTCACCACCACAGCAGAGCGTGTCGACGGCATTTACCTACAGGTGAATCCGCCGCTTCAGGGCGATGACAGCGCGCTGATGGGGTCTGAGGCCAGTTATGTTGGGGTCTGGTCTGTTCAGTCGGCCCTTATCGAGGGAGACCTTGCTCAAGGGCAGCGCACGGACGCGGTAGAAGTGAAGGTCGCAAGCACTAACGCCGCCGTTGTAAGCGAGCAACTCGCTCGCATCAGCGGCGAGGGCGTGTTGGCTTCCAGCATTGACACTGTGAAAACCTCGGTCAACGGCAACTCGCTGGCTATCCAGACCAACAGCACGGCCATCCAGACGGTCGACGGCAAGATCACGGCTAACTGGTCTGTGCGGATGCAGTACGAAACCGCCACAGGTCTCTATAAATACGCCGGTATCGGGCTTGGGCTTGAGAACGGCCCAGGCGGATTGCAGTCGCAGTTCATCATTGATGCTGATCGGTTTGCCATCGGACAGGCCGGAACCGTGCCATTTGCGGTAACTGGTGGGCAGACCTTCATAAAGGCGGCATTCATCCAGGACGGCACCATTACCAACGCCAAGATCGGCAACTACATCCAGTCGAACAACTATGTTGCCGGCATCAGCGGCTGGAAGCTGTTTTTCGATGGGACGTTTGAAATAAACGGATCATTCGGTGGGCAGGCCAGGCAGGTCATCAACAATCGCGGCGGGAAGGTATTCGACGAAAACGGCGTTAAACGCTACCAGTGGGGAGATCTTTCCGCATGACCTATGGGGCGAGAGTATGGGGGCCAACCGGCCTCCTGGAACTGGATGAAACGTCTTTTACTGTGAGGGTTGTCTACTCCGCTGTTGTGGCTTTCGTTACCGGCGGCGCCCGATCTCAAACAATACCTATTGCTGGAGTTTCTCCATCAACGCATTCGGCTATATGCATTCCAATTGGAGCCTATCCACAAGACCCTAGCGCACAAAATCTATATGCCATTCAATATGAACCACAGGTGTACGAAGGTGGTGTAGTTGTTTGGTTTGGAAATAGAGCGCAGCCAAGCGGGGCTGTCGGGTTGGGCCAACAGAGGCTTTTAGTTATGAAGTATAGATAGATGACTTACGGCGTAGTTTTCACAAATGATAAAGATGTCGTGACGCTCGATTCCGAGTTTTCACGGTTGGTGGTTTTGCAGAAGGGTAGGTATCAAGGAGGGGCGTCATTCACCCCAACGATAACCAGCACAGAGCCGCCGCTGGTATTTGTAAGGCCGGATGCTACGACTACATTTAGTTATGCCACTATAAGTGGTAGTCCTGGAAATTGGACCGGATTTTCCTTTTTAGGTGGGGGCGTTGGTAATTTTTTTGTTGCCGCTTACAGCTCTGTACCTACAGCGATTTACGGTTTTAGGATATGGGATAGCGCTGCTAAGTTGATATTTGATAGCGGAACACCGTGCGCTCAGTTTACCAGGACGATTTCGTCATGGACCTATCTTGGCTCCAGCCCTACCGGCCAGGGGACTACTCGAAGTAATTGGACAGCGCCAAGTCCGTTAAATACTGGTGACTTCATGCTAATAAATAATATCGGTATGGATGTCGCAGGATCTAGCACCCTTGCAGCAAAGCTGTATTGCACATGGGATTACGCAAATAATGCGCTGTCTGTTTACATTGTTGGTGTGGCGAATTCAACATCTTTCTTTGTGCCTATCGTGTTCGCAAAGCCTATAACTTAAGATCATGCCACCCTTACCGCCTGAACTGTTTATATTGACTGGAGATATTTATGCCAAGACAAGTTATTAATTTGGGTACCGCCCCTAGCGGTGTTGGTGGCGATACCACGCGAAGTACGGGCGTGAAGATAAACGACATGACCCTAGAGATTTATAATAAATTCGCATCCACAGGTATTGGTGTAACTGACAGTGCTTCATATCTTGGGACGAACCTTAATCCCGACAACTACAGAACTGGCGGGCTCTCGTACTGGGGGCAGTTCTCAATTCTCGGGGTTGCCTCTAATGGTTTCCTGACAGTTTTTCCTGGTAACGATGCCAACTGGGCCGCGCAGCAATTTATCAACGTCACCACTGGCGCGGTTCTTTCAAGGGTTCAAGCTTCAGGTTCGGCATGGTCGACGTGGACAGCATCGGCTAAAGCCGGGGTAAACAGCGACATCACCAGGCTCAACGGCCTAACAACAGCAATTGCTGTTTCGCAAGGTGGCACAGGCGGCACCAGCCAGGCAACGGCACGGTCCGGACTTGGGCTTGGTTCGGCGGCCACCTCAAACGCTGGCTCTGGTGATGGCGCGGTGTTGCTTGTCGGCGATACCAATTCCCCTTTTGCTAGCTCAATCAACCAATACGGAAACTCTTTCAAGATTTGGGGGGCTGACACGGTAGGCGCACCAGAGACCGGCGTTGCAGGAACAATGATCAACGCAGGGTTCTATCAAAACCCCTTCGGCTCTCAGATCCTCATGTCCTTTAACGGGAGGATGTTCTTTCGTTCTGGCTCGTACTCGACCGCCGCAATGCGAGAGGTCTACCACACCGGCAACACCACCCGTGCCGCCGACGGCACCCTGAAGGCGATTTAATCATGGCAAGAGCAGCAATCAACGTACTCGGCGCCACTGGCGCGACCTATGACTATGTAACCGCCGGCGCGGGCGTTATCGCGTCTTCGCGAAAATCGGTGGGGGTGTACCAGATCACTGGATGTATGGGCATGGTTCCGTTCCCACCGATCGATGATGGATGGGGCTACACGGTGAACCAGATCGACAGTCGGGCAGACGTGGACATTCAGTTCGAGGAAGGCGTGCTGACGGTGGCGGTGACCAAGGACGACAAGCCGTATGACCTGAAGCACATGATCACGCTGCACATTCTGGTGCCGGATGCGCCCGCTGTACCGATGCCGCCTATTGAGGTGCCCGTATCTGTGGAAGATCCTCTGCCGCCTGCAGGGGACGCCGAGGCCTAATCACTTCACCGTTCAAACAATGCCGCC